>CAMZET010000020.1 GCA_947305825.1 uncultured Verrucomicrobiota bacterium | reverse complement strand
GGTTATGGTGACGATTGCCGTCTTGAGCGGAAAAACTCCTGGAGGACGGATTTCGCTTCATCTTCAAGGACGCCCGTGAAGGCGGCCGGATGGTGGTTGATGCCCGGATGCGAGAAAATGCCGAATTCGGTTGCGCCGCCGCGCTTGGGGTCGGAGACGCCCCAGATGACGGTCGGCACGCGTGCGAGGACTATGGCGCCGGCGCACATGGGGCAAGGCTCTTTGGTGACGTAGAGGCGCGTTCCGGTGAGACGCCAGTTGCCGCGAGCCTGGAAGGCGGCGGAGAGAGCGAGGATTTCCGCGTGGGCGGTGGCATCGACAAGTCCCTCGGTCTGGTTGTGGGCGCGTGCGAGTATGCGCACCGAGGACGGGCTGGCATCAGGCGAAGACGGCTCTTCTACAATTACGCAGCCTGTCGGCACTTCGCCGTCGGAAGCGGCCTTTTCGGCCTCGCGCAGGGCCATGCGCATGAAATGGACGTCGAAGGCGGTGGGCACGTATGAGTCCGCCGCATCAGGCGTCGCGGCGCAAGCGCCCTTTTCGCGGCGCGAACGCGCGGCGGTGCGGCGCGCCGCCTCCGTGCGGCGCCAGGCATCGATTTTCGCGTGGTCGCCGCCGAGCAGGATTTGCGGGACGGCCATGCCGCGGAATATCGCCGGATGCGTGTACTGCGGGAACTCCAGCCCGCCGCCGTTGGCGAAACTCTCGCTCGCCGTCGCTTCCGCACCGCCGCCGAGCACGCCGGGAAGAAGGCGCACGACCGAATCCGTCCAGGCCGCCGCCGCAAGCTCCCCTCCCGTCATCACGAAGTCGCCAAGCGAAAACTCGTCCGTAGCAAGAGTGCGAATGCGCTCGTCGAAGCCCTCGTAGTGTCCGCACATGAAAATCAGGTGCTCTTCCTTCGCGAGAGCCTCGGCGTCGGACTGCGTGAAACGCTTGCCGCCCGGCGAAGTCATTATTATGCGTGTTCCATTCCTGAGCCCCCTTTTCTCGCCGGAGTTTTCGCCGGTTGCGTCGCGTAGGCATTTTTCGACAGCGGCGAACCACGGTCCGCAGGTCATCAGGCAGCCGGGGCCGCCGCCGTACGGCTTGTCGTCTATCTTCCTGTAGTTTCCTTCGCCGAAGTCGCGAAGGTTCACCACGTTGATTTCGCAAGCCCCCTTCTTCACCGCCCTCGCAACGATGCTCTCGGCGAGAAAGCCCTCGAACATTCCGGGCTGGCATGAAATTATGTCGATTTTCAGCATCCGCGCCCCCCTTCCATCTTTGCATCCGCCTCGGCCTTCGCGTTTGCTTCCGTCGCCGCTGGCGTACCGAGGCCGAGGATGCGGCGCATGGCGGAGTCGAAGACTTCCGGTGCGAAACGGCGGGCATTGTTCCGGCAGGCGTCGGCAGACCAGGAACGCGACTCGAACTCTTCAATCGCGCCGACGAGCGAATCGACGGTTTGCTCCGGGAAGAAGAGGCCGGAAACGCCGTCGGCGACGGTCTCGAGGGCGCCGCCGGCGCCGTAGGCGATTACAGGCGTCCCGGCCGCCTGCGCCTCGACAGGCACTATCCCGAAATCCTCGAGACCCGGAAACAGGAGCGCTCGCGCTCCGGCATAGAGCGAACGAAGTTCCTCGTCGGAGACCGCGCCGCCTCCGGCGACCACCAGGCGGCGTCCGAGACGCCGGCACGCTTCCTGCGCCAAGTCGAGACGCTTGTACTGCACCTTCGCACCCGCGTAAAGATAGTATGGCTCGCCGCCGGCGGGCGGCTCGGTTGCGGCGGAAAAGAAAGCGACATCGACGGGAGGATGGACGACTTCGGCGTCGCGCCCGTAGATGCATTTGATCCTGTCCGCGACAAAGCGGGAGTTTGCGACGAAGAGGTCGACCGCCTCGGCGCTTTCGAGGTCTGCGCGGCGCAAAGGCGGCGTGAACAGGCGCATGGCGGCCTTGCCGGGGAGGGACGCGTTGCGGTAGTATTCGTCCCAGCAATCCCAGAGGTAGCGCATGGGGGTGTGGCAGTAGCAGACGTGGCGCTGGCCGGAGCGGGAGCGGCGGCGCACCCCCTTGATTGGACCCGACTCGCTCGATACAATCAAGTCGTAGGCGTCGAGGTCGAGCGAGCGCGAGGCGAGCGGCATGAGCGGCAGCCAGGCTTGAGGATGGGAGCGACCTAGCGGGAGGCGGGCGATAAAAGACTCTCGCACGCGCCGCCCTTCCAACAGGCCGGACAAGCGTTCCGGGACGTATGCGTGAGTGAATACGTCGGCGTCCGGGAGGAGACGCGCCAGCGCGGCGAGGACTTTTTCGCCGCCGCGGACGTTGGTGAGCCAATAGTGCAGCAGAGCGGATTTCATGGCGTCTAGACGATGAAGAGCGTACCGAGGTTGCGCAGGAAGCCGCATTTGAAGATGCGGTGGCGGAGAATGGCGGCGGCGCGGCGCGGCCAGGGCAGGAGTTCGAGGCCGCAGAGCGCGCGAAGCGCGGCCGGTGTGCGCACGCCGAAACGGCGCGTGAAAGCGTCGGCCTGGCGTACGTTGGCGTAGAGGCGCTCGCGGAGGCGCTTGGGACCGTCGGTGAGCCGCGCCAGGAAATACGAGGCGTCTACGCGCGCGCCGCCGATCGCGTTGCCGCCGTGCTGGCGGTAGAGAAGCGTCGGCTCGTCGAGCAGGGCGACGTGGCCGAAGGAAGCGGCGACGAGCATGAGCCAATGGTCGTGCATGAACGCCTCCGGCGGAATGGGCCGCGCCAGGTTGCGCAGCGCGGCGTTGATGAGCATCGTGTTGCCGTTGGCGACGTTCTGGAACGCGAGCTGGCGCGGCTCGGTGCGGCGAGGATCGATGCGCGTGTGGCGGAAAAGCGACGGCGAGATTTCGCGCAGAGAGGAGTCGGTCACGACGGCGTCGGTATAGACCGCAAGCGGCGTGGATTTGCCGTAGCGCGACTCCATTTCGCGCATGAGCGCCAGCGAACGCATCAGCTTGTCCTCGTGCCACACGTCGTCCTGGTCGGCGAAAGCGACGTATGGCGCGGTGGAAGCGTCGAGCAGCGCGGCGAAGTTCGCGCAAGCCCCCTTCTCCTCCACGTCCTCGCGCTCGATGAGATTCACTCGGATGCCCACCTGCGCAGAAATCGACGCTCTTTGCTCGCCTAGGAAGGTGGGGTCTGGCCGGTGCGTCGCCATCAGCACGTCGACGAGCGGTTCGTCGGCGGCCAAGGCGCGTCCGGCATCCACTATGCGCTGCAATATGCGCCAGAGCGCCGTCTGGGAGGCGTGTGGATGGTTCAGCATCACTTCGCCTGCGAGCGCAGTGCGCTTCTCGCGCAGGACGTCCCGTCCGCCTATGACGGTCTCATCCACGAAACGCTCTATAGCCTTCTGGTCGCAGGCTATCTGGCAGACGTCGAGGCAGCGCTGCCCAAGCGGCGAGAACAGCCTGTCGCGGTCGTCGGGAGAATTGAGCATGTAGCAGCACGGCTTGAGCGTATACAGGTATTCCACAAGATACGAGCCGCAGTCTTGAAGAATCGCGTCGGACGCCTCGAAATCAGGGAAATAGTCGGGACCGTCAGACCAGCGGACGTTCGGCTTGGAGCGCAGCTCGCCGAAATATTTTCGCGTCTTCTCGCGCCCCCAGTAGCGCTTGAGCGAGAGCATCTTCAGGAGGAACGGATGGGGGCGGAAGATGAAATCGACTTGCGGATAGCGGTCTGGCAGGGAGGCGAGGAAGTCGGCGTTGCGGAGGAACGCGGAAAGGATGAGCGTGTCGTTCTGTCCTCCGGCGAGGGAATGATGGAGCGCAACGAGGAGGGTCGGGCGCTTGCCGGGCTGGCGGGGCAAAGCGTCTTTCCGTGGCGGCGCCAGGCGGTCCATCTTCACATAGCCGACAAGTTCGCCGTTGGCGCCGTGCACGATGGAATTTTCCGAGTATTCGCGAAGGGTCTCGCTGCACTCGAACAGGGCCATCCACATGTAAGCATACGATGGAAGGCGCATGACGAAGCGGTCGTAGAGCGAACGGTAGAAGCCGTAATTGACCATGATTGGGAGGAAGCGGCGCCTGGCGGAGAAGCGCGGGTTGTAGTGCCAGTCGGAGAGCTCGTAGGGTGACTGATAGCAAACGATGTCGGCATCGTCGAGGAGGTCTGGCCAGGAGCCGTCGCGGAGCGGAGCGGCGGCGGCGAGGAGGCGTTCAGGGACGAGCGGTGCAAGGGATGAGAGGCAGCGTTCCATGGCCGGCAGCGGCGAGGCGCCCCACCAGCGAAGGTCCGGGACAACGAGGACGCGCGGTGAGAAAGCGCTGTCGCGGAGCATGGCGGAGAAAAGAGGAAGCGCCGGGAACATGGAGGCGTTGGAGACGAGGAAGACGGCGCGGAGTGGCTTTCCGTCGCGGAGGCGCGCGGCGCAGCGTTCGCAGTTGCGCTTGAATGCAGCCTGGATGGCGACCAGGTCCGGCGGCGGTTCCGGCCAGAGCAGACGCACGAGGCCGTATGGCAGACAATCGCGGAGTGCGCGGCCGAGACGGGCGAACGCACCGCCGGCGCGCTCTAAGTCGCGCCCTTCGCGAAAGCCATAGCGACGCGCCGCATACCGGCTCTGGACGCCGTACGGCACGAATTGCTTGACGATGCGGCGCAGTTTCTTCAGCATGGCTAGCGTGCTGGCGGTGGCTGGGAAAGGTATTCCTTGAAGTCGTCGTCCGGGAAAGGCGGTTCGTCTGGGAACGGCTGCTGCGGCGGCGGGTCGATGCCCAGGTCGGAGAGCGACGGCTGGTCCGGCATGTCCTGATATGCGGGCGGCAGCCCAGCAGTCGCCGACGGGTCGACGCGGAACCAGCGCACCGTATCGAGGAACTTGAACGCCGATTCGCGGCCGTGGCGCTTGGCGTTCTTGTCGCGCATCTTCTCGCGCTTGTGCATTTCGGCAGCCTGCTTGCGCGCCTTGAGCGTGGCCGGCGCCGGCGGCGTCTCCTCTATTACCATGCGCGGCATCCTCACGTTCTGGCGCTCTTTGAGCTCCTCGTGGTTGTCGATGTTGAGGAGCATCGAGCAATCTTCGCCTATGCGGCACCGGCGCAAGTCTTCGCGGAAATCGTCCAGGGGATAAATCACCCCGCAATTGTGCAGGTATATGTTGCGTTTGATTATGGGGCGCATGCGGCGGACGCGAATCCCGTTGCCGAACTTGTAGACCTTCTGCTTCAGCGAACAGACGAGTGGGTCGTCGAAGCGCTCTTCCAGCGGCAGCGCGGCGTTTGCGCCCACGAAGAGGACTTCATCGCCGAGCGCGGCCTGCCCGCGCCGTATGCACATTCGCCACAGCTTGTCATCAGGCCCGTAGACCGCTATCATCGCGTAGTTCTCACCGGCCTTGTGGATGTCTTCGTAGTCGACTACGCGCACGATGCACGCGAGCGGCAGCCCTTCCGGCATCTTGTCGCCCACGCCGGCGCGAAGTCGGTTGAGAATCTCTATCGCCTTGAAATCTTCTTCCGTCTTCGGGACTTTCGGCTGGAGTTTCCACCACGGAAGCTCGCGTGCCTCCGCATCCGCATCCGCCTTCGCGGGAACTTGTTTCTCTTCTTCCATGCCGGGTTGCCCTAGAAGTCGAGGTTGCGGACGTTGAGGGCATTGTCCTCGATGAACTTGCGGCGCGGCTCAACTTCATCTCCCATGAGGAGCGTGAACATACGGTCGGCGGCTACCGCGTCTTCCATCTTCACGCGGAGCATCCGGCGTTTGCTCGGGTCC
The DNA here is from genome assembly GCA_947305825.1 of uncultured Verrucomicrobiota bacterium. Next base: position 6,165 of record CAMZET010000020.1, on the reverse strand, counting down.
ATCGTGGTGTCGTAGAGCTCGTGGTCGTCCATTTCGCCGAGACCTTTGAAGCGGTAAATCGTGAGCCCTTGCTTGCCTTGCGTGCGAACGCCGTCGAGGACGTCGACAAGCTTGCCGGCGAACCAGTCGTCAGGCGTGTAGCCATATGCGGAGAGCGACGAAAACTCCTTGCGGAGAAGAGACGCGCCGCTGCCTTGCGTGGACTGGTCGTTGACGAGCACGGCGGGGTCGAAACCTCTCTCCGAGACGGCCTTGCAGGTAGCCTCTATCTCCGCGAGGAGCGTGAGGAACTCCTTCGCGCGGTCTTTGTCCATCACGGCGCCGTCCTTGTCCTTCACCTCGTAGTCGTCGATGCCGAGGGTCAGTAGTTTGGAAGTGAGTTCGACATCGGTCAGGACGTATTCGGTTTTCTTCTTGCGCTCGATTTTGTAGAGCGGCGGCTGGGCGAGGTAGACGTAGCCCTTCTCGATGAGTTCGGGCATCTTGCGGTAGAAGAAAGTCAAGAGGAGCGTGCGGATGTGAGCGCCGTCCACGTCGGCATCGGTCATGATGACGATTTTGTGGTAGCGGGCCTTGGAGATGTCCCATTCCTCGCCGAAGCCGCAGCCGATGGCGGTGATGAGAGTCCTGATTTCGGCATTGGCGAGGACGCGGTCGATGCGTGCTTTTTCGACGTTGAGGACTTTGCCGCGCAGCGGGAGGATGGCCTGCGTCCTGCGGTCGCGACCTGAAGAGGCGGAGCCGCCGGCGGAGTCGCCCTCGACGAGATAGAGTTCAGTCTTTGCCGGGTCGCGTTCGGAGCAGTCGCGCAGCTTGCCCGGCAGAGACAGGCCGTCCATGATTCCTTTGCGGCGCGTGGATTCGCGAGCGGCGCGCGCAGCCTCCCTCGCTCGGCACGCCAGAAGCGTCTTCTCGATTACGGTCTTGGCGACAGCCGGATTCTCCTCGAAGAACGTCATCAGCTTGTCGCTGACTATCCCGGCCACGATGCCGTCGACCTCGCCGTTGCCGAGCTTCGTCTTGGTCTGCCCCTCGAACTGCGGCTGCGGGACCTTGACCGAGACGATGACGGTCAGTCCTTCGCGCATGTCCTCGCCCGTCACCTTGTCCTTCTCTTTACTGAGTTTGTTCTCGGTGCCGTACTTGTTGATGGTGGCCGTGAGCGCGCGGCGGAAGCCGGAAAGGTGCGTGCCGCCCTCGATGGTATTGATGTTGTTGCAGTACGTCTGCTCGAGCGTCGAGTAGCTTTCGGTGTACTGGAAGGAGACTTCGGCCTGGACCATGCCCGTGACTCCCTCGCGCTCGCCCTCGAAATGCATTATCGGCGAAAGAGGCTTCTTGTTGGCATTCAAGTACGTGACGAATTCGTCGATGCCGCCCTCGTAGTGGAACGTTTCTTCGTGGTGCGCCTCGCCTTCGTCGTCGCGGAAATGTATCGTGACGCCCTTGTTTAGGAAGGCGAGCTCGCGCAGGCGGTTGCAGAGCGTCTCCCACTTGAACGCGCGGCACGAGAAAATCGTGTGGTCCGGGAAGAACGTCACCTTCGTGCCCGTCTCGTCGCCGCATTCGCCGACGACTTCCAGCGGTTTCGTGACGTGGCCGCGGGAAAACTCGATATGGTGGATTTTGCCGCCGCGCTTGACCTCCACGCGCATCCAATCCGAAAGCGCGTTCACGCAACTGACGCCCACGCCGTGCAGGCCGCCGGAGACTTTGTAGTTCGAGCCGTCGAATTTGCCGCCCGCGTGCAGCACCGTAAGCACTACTTCAATCGCCGGCCGGTGCTGCGTCGGATGCATATCGACCGGAATGCCGCGCCCGTTGTCCTGCACCGTGAGCGAGCCGTCCGCATTGATAATCACGTCAATCATCGAGCAGTAGCCCGCCAGAGCCTCGTCGATGGAATTGTCTACGACCTCATAGACCAGATGGTGGTAGCCTCGCTCGCCCGTGTCGCCGATGTACATGGCAGGACGCTTGCGCACCGCCTCCATGCCTTCCAGCACCTGGATGTTTTCCGCATTGTAGCCGCTCTGATTTTCCGCTGTTTCCGACATTTTCTGGTTTGCTCCTTGAACCTACGGGCCCATGTACTGACCTATGGCCGAGACGACGTCCGTTTCCGGGTTGTATACGATGAAAAGGAAAGGTGAGGAAAAGACGAATGGCTGGACTTCCTTTCGCGGGACTTTCCATTCCGTCGGGTTTTTGCGCCAGGAGTCGTCATCGTCCGTCGATTCAACGTCGTCGAAGAGGTCGTCGCGGTTTCGTCCGGCGGCGGCAGCGTCGTCCTGCGGCAGGGGTTTTGGCGGGCGAGGCGGCGAGATGCGCACTTTTGCATGCTGAGAAGCGTCGCGCGTGGTGAGGGAGCGGTGGATGAAATCGAAACCCTGGCTTGGCACGAGGGCCTTCTGGAAGCCCTTTGCGAGGTCGGTAACGGAAGCGAAGTCGAGGACCGGGAAAGCGATGTCGCAGACTGCGGGACCCGCGTCGCGTTCCGTGAGCGAGACGACGCTCGCCATTGCGGAGCGCATGGCGGACGGCGCCAGGCGGTAGCGCAAATCCGCGAAGCCGATGTTGCCGGCGGGGCGGATGAGGTAGAGCCAAGCGCCGCCGTCGAGCGCGAGGCGCACCGTCTGGCAGACGTCGCCCCGGCAATAGTCAACGTTCGCGCGCCCGCAGAGGAACGGGACTTCCCTCACCGTGCCGTCTGGCATTTCGAACGGGAGGTTTTTCACGGCCGCTTTTTCCATCGCATTCGTGGCTATGGCTCCGCGCACGGAAACCAAGTCGTAGTAGCGGTAGTGCGACGTCGCATACGGCGGATGCGAAATCTCGAATTCCTCCATCTGACCGTCCATCATGGAGCGTAGGAAGCTCTCGGCGCCAGTCGGTGGCCAGGACAGACAGACGCCGGCGCCGCAAAGCTCCTGAATGCGCCTCCGGTATTCGATGAATGAAAGGCGGATGTCTGGAAGGCAGAGCGCATACGCCGAGAGGAAAGCGAGTCCGTTTGTCGGGGCGGAGGTGCGAGCGTAGAGCGGCGCGTAGTAGAGCGAGAGCTCCGTAAGGACGCCGAGGCATTCGGCGGTGGCGGCGCGGGAAATCGGGTCGCACGCCTCGGCAAATATGCAGCAGTCAAGCTCGAAGGAGAACGGCGAGAATACCGCGCTGTTGGTGGAGATGCCTGGCACGGAGTCGTTGAACACGCCCAGCCCGAAGTCGGCGGTGCGCGCGGCTGGCGCCGGCACGGAAATCGCGGACGCGACGAGCGCCGCAGCAAATATGGCAGACGTCCTTCTCATTGCCCGTACTGCAAACGTTCGGCCAGCCTCTCCGGAAGCCCGGCCGAGCGTATGCGCGCCTGTGCACCCGCCACGTCGTATTCCAGCCGCCGGAACCGCACCGTCCTGGTCGCCGGCTCGTATATGACATACGTCGCCCGCGGATCCCCGTCTCGCGGCTGCCCGACAGAACCCACGTTGATGAAATATTTCTTCCCGAGCGGCAGCTTTATGTCTTGCGGGTCAATGCGCCACACCCCGTTCATCGACTTCTCGTAAATCATCGGGCAGTGCGTGTGGCCATGGAAGCACAGCGGCGTCTTCTGCTTGATGAAATTCGCCTCCGCCTGCAGATTGTCGAACACGTACCCGAAATTCTCCGGAAAATCGTTCGTCGCATGGACTATGTTCAGCCCCATCGCAATCACCGAATACGGCAGGTTCGACAGCCAATCCATGTCGTCTTGCGAGAGCTGCTCGCGCGTCCATTCTATCACGTGCGCCGCGTGCGGCTGGAAGTCGTTCAGGTTCACGCCCAGGTTCGACACGTAATGGTCGTGGTTGCCCTTTACCACCGGACAGCCGAGAGAGCGGATAATCTCGATGCACTCTCGCGGCGAGGCGTTGTAGCCTATCACGTCGCCGGTGCAGAGGAAGTCGGTGACGCCCTGGCTTCTGCAGTCGTCCAGGACGGTGTTGAGCGCCTCGATGTTCGAGTGTATGTCGCCCAGAATAGCGAATATCTTTGCCATGATTCTTCGATAGCGTCTGCGTTCGGACTACTTCAGCAGAGCGCCCGCGACCTGCAGGTCTTCCACCGTCGTAATCTTCAAATTTGGCTTGTTGTTCTCGACAATCTTGACGGTCTCGCCGGCGAGTTCCACGACCTGGCAGTCGTCGGTGACGTCCTTCGATTCGAGTTTTGCGTAGGCGTCGCGCAAAATGCGGAACTGGAAAGCCTGCGGCGTCTGGACGCTCCAGACCTTGGAGCGGTCAATCGTTTCTGCGACGACAGTGCCCTTCTCGACGCGCTTGACGGTATCGACCATCTTGCGGCCGACGGTGACGGCCGGGGTTCTCTTGACGGTTTTTACGACTTCGGCAATGACATCGCTTGTAATGAGGGGGCGCGCGCCGTCGTGGATGACGACGTAGCGCGTGTCGGAGTCGCATGCCGCCAGGCCCGCCTGCACGGAGTCGGAGCGTTTCGTTCCGCCGGCGACAATCTTGTCGATTTTGGAAATGCCGAACATCTTCACGACCGCCTTGGACGCGAGAATCTGGTCTTTGCGCACGACGAGGACGATGCGGTCGATTTCGGCGCAGCGTTCGAAAGCGATGAGCGACCAGGCCACGACGGGCTTGGCGACCAGCGACAGGAACGCCTTGTCGGTTCCCGCGCCCATACGTTCGGATTTGCCGGCAGCTAATATAATCGCAGTAGTCATGGATTATTCCTCCCGCAGCATTTTTTGTATTTCTTGCCTGAACCACACGGACAAGGGTCGTTGCGGCCGACTTGCGCCCTGGGTGCGGCTTGCGCCGGAGCGGCGGCCTGCAAGGCGGCCTGGCGGAGCATCTGCGGCATCGCGGCGACGCCGGGGCGCGACATCATCGATGCGAACACGTCCGCGACGGCTTTCTTGTTTTCGACGGCGTTCTGGGGAGGCGGCGCGGCGCGGCGTTGCTGCGCCGTCTGGCGCTTCTCCTCGAGCTCCGCGTCGAACGCGCCTTCGTTTGTGCGCGCCGCCGCGTTCGCCCTCTCCGCCGCAGCCAGCATCCGGCGCATGTTCGTCAAAGTCGTGCTCCGGAACTCGCCCGCCACCACCTTCGTCTTTATCGAGTTCATCAGCGTCTCGAACATCGAGAACGCCTCCTTCTTGTACTCGATAAGCGGGTCGCGCTGCCCGTACGCGCGCAGATTCACGCCGTGGCGCAGGTCGTCCATCGCCCGCAGATAATCCTGCCATTCGCGGTCTATCACGCTCAAGAACACGCCGCGCTCCATGTACGGCAGCGTATCCTGGTCTTCAGAAGCGCACTTCGCCTCGTAGGCCTCCTCGATGCGCTTGTACACGAGGTCGCCCGCCGGCTCCGGCTTGCCCGCGAACGGACGGATTTCCTCTTCGCTCACCGACACGGGGAACGTGACGCCGAGCCAGTTCATGAAGTCGAGCACGCGGGCGTCCTTCTCGCTGAAGAGGCAATCCTCGGCCTGCGTGCGCACGAGGTCGTTGATGACGTCGAGAATCGTGCCGTGGACAGCGGACTGGTCGCCCGTCAGAATGCGCGAACGCAGCTCGTACACGATCGAGCGCTGCTTGTTCATCACGTCGTCGTATTCGAGCGTTCTCTTGCGAATGGCGTAGTGCTGCTGCTCGACGCGCCTCTGGGCCGTTTCGACGGAGCGGTTGAGCCATTTGTGCTCCATGACCTCGCCTTCCTGGAGGCCGAGGCGCTGCATCAGGCCGGCTATTTTCTGCGAGCCGAAGAGGCGCATTAGCGGGTCTTCAAGCGAGATGAAGAACTGCGAAGAGCCTGGGTCGCCCTGGCGCGAGCAGCGGCCGCGCAGCTGGCGGTCGATGCGCCGCGACTCGTGGCGCTCCGAGCCGATGACGTGGAGGCCGCCGAGCTCCGCGACGCCCGGACCGAGTTTTATGTCCGTCCCGCGCCCGGCCATGTTCGTCGCTATCGTCACCGCCCCCTTCATGCCCGCCAACGCCACGATTTCCGCCTCGCGGGCGTGGTTCTTCGCGTTCAGCACCTCGTGCGGTATGTGCGCCATCTTGAGCATCCGCGAGAGGATTTCGGACGTGTCGACCGTGACGGTGCCCAGAAGAATCGGCTGCCCCTTCTCGTGCCGCCGCGCCACGTCCGCAAT
>CAMZET010000019.1 GCA_947305825.1 uncultured Verrucomicrobiota bacterium | reverse complement strand
ATCCGGACCATTTCAAGACGCCTGAAGAGTATTACGCCTGCTACGACGCGGCGCGTCGGAACGCGAAGGACGTCATCGAGGCCGGAGCGCTCGACCTGGACGGCTGGAACCTGCCGGTGCTGGGCGAGCACAACCGGCACAACGCCCGCGCGGCGGTCGAGGTGGCGCTGCGTCGCGGGCACTCGCGCGAGGCCATAGAGACGGCGCTGCCGGGCGTGCTCGCCGCCCTCCCTGACCGCCGCTTCCAGCGTCTCGCGGACGGGCTTGTCACCGACTACGCGCACCATCCGACGGAGATGCGGTGCGCCGTGCTTATGGCGCGCGCGGAATGCGCCGGCACGCTGCGCGTCTTGTTCCAGCCGCACCGCTACTCGCGCACGAAGGCTCTGCTGAAGGATTTTCCGGCGGCGTTCGCCGGCGCCGACGAGCTGGTGCTCTGCCCGACCTACGCGGCGTTCGAGAAACCCGTCGAGGGCGGCCATGTCGCCGACCTCTACCGCGCCTGCCGCCAGGCGGAGGCCGCCCCGCGCATCATGCTCGCCCGCTCGTGCGACGAGGCGTTCCGGCACGCACGGCTAATGCACCGTCCTGGCGACCTGACGCTCGTACTCGGCGCCGGCGACATAATCGTCGCCGCCCGCGCCGACGAGTGGCCCTCGCCCTGGGACGCGGCCGAGCGCGTCGTCTCGCTCTCAAGCGGCCGCGACCTCTCGCGCTTCTCCTTCTTCCGCACGGGCGGGCGCACCTTCGGAGGAGGCCCGCGACGCCTCGTCGGAGCCGGCTCCAACCTCTGGATTAGCGACCTCGCCACCGACGAAGAATACGTCCAGGCCGCGCAGGGCCGCCCCGCCTCGCGCCCAGGCGCCTCCCTCGCCATCCCATGGATGGCCGGCGTCCCCGGAACCGTCGGCGGTTGGGTGAAAATGAACGCCGGCGCCTTCGGACACTCCATCTCCGAAGTCGTGCGCCGCGTCCTCGCCGGCGACCGATGGCTCGAACGCCGCGAATGCGGCTTCGCATACCGCTCTTCCGCCATACACGGCGAAATACTGGACGTCGAGTTCGACGAAGACGCCCTCGACGCCGCCAGAAAGTCCGCCTCGCCCGCCGAATACCTGTCGCGCCGCCCGAAATTCCCGCCGCGCTGCTGCGGCAGCGTCTTCAAAAATCCGCCGGGCGACCACGCCGGACGCCTCCTGGAGGAAGCCGGCGCAAAACAGCTCCGCGTCGGCGGTGCCTATGTCTGGCAAGACCACGCCAACGTCATCGCCGCCGGCGACGGCGCCACCTCCAGCGACATCCTCGCGCTCGCCTCCTTGTGCCGGAACGCCGTCTTCCACCGCTTCGGCGTCCTCCTCGAACTCGAAATAGACGGCCTCGATTGCGCGGACGGGAAGTCCGGCGGCGGCGGACGGGGAACGCAAGACCGATAATCCTAGACGTCGCAGTTGAACCATGTATTTAGCCACAAAGAATGCAAAGAACATCTATACTTGTTAGATTTTTGCAAAGTTGTCCGTGAGATGGCAACAGAATTTCGACTCACCCGCGGGTGAAAGCAGATAGACGTTGCAATGGTGTTGATAATTGCGTACATTGCCATGAGCTTTGCAATCTTTGTGGTCTTTGTGGCTAAAAAAAGAATAAGAGCGTTGTTCAACTGCGATTTTTAGGATACTGGGCGGTTTGACCAAGGGCGGCGGCTTTTACCTCCGCCACGCTCCACGCATCCCACCCAACTCCTCCCGCCTCCCACCCAACTCCTCCCGCCTCCCACCTAACTCCTCCCTCCTAACTCCCCACATACCCCCGAGGGGTAGCAACCCCCTACCCCTAGGGGTAGCAGCCTCCTACCCCTAGGGGTAGCAGCCTCCTACCCCTAGGGGTAGACCCCACCTACCCCTAGGTCCCCCCCCTTGGCACCCCCCGTATGCCTCCGGGGTGTCCCCGGGAGGCATATCAGCCTCAGACCCTCAAACCGCCAGGTCTCCGGGGCGATAGCGTTGGCTTTTTTTCGGCTTGCCTGTTTAGCCGCACAGCACGCAAAGGCGGCAACAGGGATTGGCGGTTGGCGCGTTCGTCTGGATGCGGAAGCGCGGTCAGTCGCCGAACTTGGGGTTGTCGCCGGCGAGGACGGTATTGTCGCGCCACTCGACGCCGGAGACGGAAACGGCGTCCCAGAGTTTGGCGCCTGGGCAGTCGAAGACGTTGGCGAAGATGCGGATGTTGCGGTGGTAAGGCGATTTCTGCGCGGCGAGGTCGGGGACGGAAGGCGCGACGGTGATGACGGCGTTGCAGAACTGGTAGGGGGAGGTTAGGCAGTTCAGGAACGTGTTGCCGGAGATTTCGACGTCGCTGCAGGCGCCGGACTCGTACCAGTTGGAAGCGTCGCCGGCGAAGAGTATGGCGGAGCCTGAGACGCGGTCGAAGGTATTGGCTCGCACGACGACCGGGTGCGAGGTGGTGAAGAGCGCGGCGCGGGCGCGGTTGCTGCGCACGACATTGCCGGAGAATTCGACGGCGGGCTGCCAGTCGGCGTTCTCCACGGCGTCTCCTTTCCCGTAGCCCTCCGCATCGCGGTCGAGCGCGAGGACTACGGTGCGCTCGTCGAGAGGTTCGACGGCTTCTACAGTGGCGAGCGGGCCGTTTTCGAGCGTTCTGGCGCGGATGAAACGGAGCGTTTCGCCGGGCGCGAAGACCTCGAAACCGTAAGCCTGGTCGTGGACGTAGCGGCAGCGCAGGCGGCGCGGGCCGAGGCGTTCCTCGATGCGCAGGCAGGTCGCGTGCACGTTTATCGCGTCGTCCATCATGCCCTGGAAGAGTGCGCCGGTCACGGAGACGAGTCCCTTGCAGTTGGAGAAGTGCGTGGCGTCGGCCTTCGTGGAGCAGAGAGAGCCTTGGCGCGGGCAGACGCCGCCGCCGCGCCAGGCTATGTCGGCGGAACGCTGCGCGAGAAGGCCCATGCCGTGCGCGGAGCGGATGAACACGTCCTTTATTTCGACGCCGCTGGCGCGATAGAGGCAGACGGCCGGCGCCGGACGGAACCAGGAACGGAATGAAATCGTGTCGCCGACAGCCGCCTGCGACATGTCGAACACGTCGCCGGTGCCCGGCTTTATGGAACCCGTGGCGGCGTCCCAGAGCATCCTGGCGTCGCCGAGCCCGCCGCTTGCGCGCACGCGGAAGTCGAGCACGGGCTTGCGGCGGCTCCCTCCGTCGCCGGCACTGAAGCCGGTGATGCGCGCCTCGCTTATCGGCGGCGACTCCCAGTCGAGCTCGAGGTTCTCCAGGCGGATGCGCAACGAGTCGAGAACGAGTATTCCCGTGGTCTCGCCGTGGAATACGAGTTTGGCGCCGCCGCCCTGGCCGACCAGAGCAAAGCCGTCCGCTCCCTCGATGGCGATATTCACTAGCCTAGGCAGCGCCTGGTCGTGGTTGGAGATGAAGAAGTCCATTTTCCTCGCGTTTTGCGCGTAGAAATGGTACGTGCCCTCCGCGAGTTCGACGGTGCCGCCGCTCTTGCAGGCGGCAATCGCCTCGGCGAGGGCGCGGGTCATGTCGTTCGTGCCGGACGGGACTAGCGCCGCCTCCGCCGCCGCGGCGGCGAGCCAGACCGCTGCCGCGATGGCGACGCCGGCTCGTTTCGCTTTCTTCGCGTTCATTCTCTTCGCGTTCATTGCTTCTGTCCCTCCTGCTGAAGCCCCTCTTGCCGCTTGCCCGGCCTTCTCCTGGAGCGCGTCAGCACCTCCGAGCCGGTAATCTGCCAGCCGTGGTTGCTCAGGCCGACGCGCTTCACAAGCCTGACGGGCGCTCCCGAATACGGATCTTTGCCGAGCTTGTAGTTCAAATACGACAGCAAGGAAAAGGCGAATATGAGGCAAAGGAGGTTTAGCTGCTGTCGCAATACCCATTCGAGGAAGCTCTGGATGTATATGGCGGTCAGGCCGCCGAGCAGCCCCGCCGGGATCATGCTCTCGCTCGCGGCGCGCGTTCGCCGCAAAATCCTGACGCACACCGCGACGTGCCAGAAGAACCAGGCGAGCATGGCGACGAGCGCCGGGATGCCGCATTCGGCGGCAACGAGGAGGTAGACCGTTTCGACGATGCCGTCCTGGTGGTCGGGACCGTAGTTGAGCTGTCTCTCGGCGCGTTCGGCGTATTCGTACGGCGCGTTGATTTTGACGCCCCAATTGTTTATGCCGACGCCGAACCACGGATGGTCCTTTATCATCTCCACGGCGCAACGGGCTAGCTCCTGGCGGGTGTTGGCGGAAGCGGCCGGCGCGGTGTCGAAACGCTGGATTATTCGCGGCAGCAGGAGGAAGAAGCCGACGGCGCCGATGGCGGCGAACGGCATTATGCGGCGCGACAGGCGGAAAAAGCCGACGCGCCGGACCATGATTAGCGCCGGTATAGCGTACGCTATCGGTATGAGCGCAATCGCCATGCGCGAATACGAGCGTATCGTAGCCGCGCCGGCGCATACGAACGCCAACGCGCAAAGCCGCCCAGTGCGCGTCGTCAAGCCGTAGACGAGATACACTGAAAAAAACAGAGGTCCCAGCAGCTGCATCCCCATCGCCATGCAGTTCTGGTGCGGAAACACGCCGTGCGGCTGGTACGTCCCGCCGAAATGGTCGCGCACAACGAACCCGAAGTTCACGTAGACGAAAAACGCCAGCATCGCCAATATCGCCTTCACGTCGCCGGTCGAGCGCAGGAACAGAAACAGCGCTATGTAGAACACGAGCAGCATCAGCATCTTCCATATCTCGAACCACGAATACAGCATCACGGCGGTGTTCGCGAGACTCGGCAGGCACAGAAGGAAATAAAGGACGTAGAGGCGGATGCCGACGTCCGGGAAGAACTTGCGCATCCAGTTGCTCGCCGCGAACGACATTATCATGGAAATGGAGAGCAGATGCACGAGGCTTACCTCCATGCCGCGCGCGCTGCCTCGGTAGTCCTCATGCGACATGAAGTTTATCGATGTCGGCACGTAGAGGCAAAGCGCGACGACTATCGCGGCCAGAACGAAGCGCATCCAGGATTTGTTGATGTAGAGCAGAAACGCCAGGGGCGGAACGCCAAGAGCGGCGACGATGAATACCGCATACTTCATTATGTCCGGCCTAGTGCTTCTTGAATGCGTTTTCCGTAGTCAGCTTCTGCGAGAACAGCAAGTTGAAGAGCTGCGCAGAGGGAAGGAGCTTCCTCACGAACACGTTGTATTCCGCGAGATTGTCTTTAGGCACGTAGACGATGTCGTTGGGCTGGAGCTTGATGTTCGGGCATTTTCCGGCGAGGATGCCATCGACGTCGACCTTGTACATTTTCGGGTTGGCGAGGCTGTCGCGGATGATAATGACATGACTCCAATGCGTTTCCTGCATCCAGCCGGCAGCGGCCAGGGTGCCTATCAGGCCGGCACCCTCTTCGTATAGCCGACGGTGTGGATTGTTCACGTCCCCGCATATCGTTATGCTGGACTCCATGCGCTGGGCGATGTAAATGTAGTCGCCGCGGTGGAGGTTGATGTTGTTCAGAATGTCTCCCTTCTCTATCGCGAGCTTGAAATCGACGGGCAGAATCTCGCCGTCGCGCACGATGATGGAATGCTGGAGGTCGGCGATATCGACGTCGACGCCGTTGAAGAGGCGCTGGCCGCTGCCGCCGGCGAGGGCGTAGGCGTCGGCGAGGCGCGTGTCGGAGGCGATGTGGTAGAGGCCGGGTCTTGAGCACGCGCCGGCGATGGTGATCGTTTCGCTCGCGACCTCGAGGACGGTTATGCCCACGACCGGATGCTTGATGTAAGGGGCGATGCCGCGCTCTATTTCGGCGGCTGCCTCGCCAATCGTCTTGCCGCTGATTTTCAGCTGGCCGACGAAGACCATGCCGATGCGGCCGTCGGGGCTCACTCGCGTCTCCATGCTCAAATCGTCGTGCCCGTACACTTTTATGGCGATATGGTCGCCGGCGTTGAGCCTGTATTCGGGTTCTTCGGCGGAGGCGAGTTCGCGCAGGCGCGCCAAGCGGGCATTCTCGGACTCTTCGTCCTGGCCGGACTCGCCGACGACGGCGGCGGCATTGGATATGTCCTCGGTGTATTCGTCGTCGTAGTTGCTCGTGAAGCGGTTTGAATAGCATCCGGCGGCGAAAGCGAGGGCGGCGGCGGCGAGAGCGCGGGCGATGGCGGCGGCGGGAGCGGTCTGTGTCATTTGTGCGCCTCCATTTCCTTGCGAGCGGCGGCTATGGAAGCGCCGGTCACTATGCCAATCATGGGTTTGCCGGATTCGCGCACGTGGCGGCGCACGTAGGCGAGTTCCGAGCGCGGCGTGTGGTTGGCCTGCGCGAGCACGAGCGCGCACGTCGAAACGCCCAAAAGCTGCGAGAAGAAACTGCCGCCACGCTGCAGCCCGCCGGGCATGAATATGTAAATCTCGTCGAAGTCGGCCGAAAGCGTCGCCAAATCCGCCTGGAGCATCTGCAGTTCCGTCGGCGCGAGCATAAAGCGGTTGGCGACGGGGAACCATCCCTTCGAGCCCTCCTTGACGGTGTTTATCAGCGTCTCCGCCCCTTCGTGCGGCTCGAAACCGGAACTCGAGACTATCTTCAGCGTGAAAGCGCGTGTGCCGGCCATTGTGAGCGACCATTCCAGCACGTCGCGGAAGCGCTTCTGTATCGGCACGCCGGGAAGGCGGCAGACGAGCACCACGTTCTTCGGCAGTTCGCACGAGCAGTAGCACAGCGCGACGAAGCCGAGTATGTCGCGTTCGTGCTCGTCCTGGAAAAGCCCGGGCGCCGGAAGCGACCCCACGACCACTATGTCGCCAGTCGCCGCGAGCTCCTCCGCTCCGCGCACCCGCCCGAACATGAACTCAAGGAACAATATCCAGAACAGCACCGTGCTCGTGCATATCCCCGCACCGCCTATCGCCAACGCGAAATTCTTGAAACCGAGCGGATTGCGGTCCTCCGCGCCCATCGAGCGCTCTATCTGCTGCAAATCGTCCGCTATCGACATCTGCATGAACTCTATGTCGGAAATCTGCTCGTCGAATCCGCGCATCTGCTCCTCGAGACCCGCGCGCTTCACGCGCAGACGCTCCAGCACGGGGATTACGGACGTCAGCGCCCCCGAGCGCCTCTCGTTCGCCAATATCTCCTGCATCAGCGACTTCTGGCTCTCCGCCAGCACCTCGAGCTTCAGCGACGTCTCCGCCAACTCGCCCGCCGCCTTCTCTATCTCCGTTATGTTTTCAAGCGACACGCCCTCTATGCCGTTGGCGCGGAATATCTCCGCGAACTCCGCCAGGCATTTCTTGCGGTCTTCCATCTTGCCGAGCACTTTCGGGTTTATGTCGGTGTAAATCTCGCGCAGACGAGCAAGTTCCGCGTCGATTTCGGCAAGTTCCGCCGACTTCTGGCGGATTTGCGAGGCGTTGGCGAGGACGGCCTTTCCGCCGCTGCCGACGATTTCCTCGAGTTTCTTGCGCTTGAGTTCTTCGCTGGCGACCTGGACGTTGAGCAGGGAATAGTTGCGGCGCTGGTCGGAGATGAGGGCGTTGAGCGTGACGAGGGCCTCGGAGGGCGAAGCGATGCCGGCCTTGCCCTTCTCGATGGCCTCCTCGCTATCGACTTCGGCTATCAGGTTCTGCAGGTTCTTCTTGCGCACGAGAAGCCCGGCGTGCCAGTTTTCCAGCGCCCGCTTGCGGTATGAGACGTATTCCTCAATCAGCACCTCGGCGTAGGCGTTCACTTTTTTGACCACGCCTATCCAGGTCGGGGCCTCGGCAGTCAGCGTGAAGAGGTTGGTCGGCTTGCGCTCCTGGTGGACTTCCAGGTCTTTGGAGAGGCATTCGCGCTCTTCGAGTGGCATTTCAAGTTTTTCGGCGACGCGGCGCTTGAGCGACTTGCGGTCGAGGACGGAGAGGAGCTGCTTGTCGGAGAAGTTGTCGATTTTGGCGACCTGCCTTGGGCTGTAGAGGAGACGCGTGGTGGCGGCGAAGCGGTGGCCGCTGCGTGCCGCCCGCCATACGAAATAGACGGAGAACAGCGCGCTCAGGCCGACGAACACGAGCGTGAGCAGCCAGAACCACTTGGCTATTATGCCAAATGCGACGCGCTGCAGCGCGAGGAAGCGCTGCACACGTTCACGCTCGGCCTGCAGGAGGTCGGCGTCTATGGCATTTTCTTCATCCATTCCTGTGCGGCCGCGTTCGACCCGATAAGACCATTTGACGCATATTTTCTCATATTTCGGTGAAAAATGCTACAAGTTTTTCTGCGAGGGAGCGCCAGTCGTAGAGCGCGGCGGCTTCTTTTCCGGCGGCTGCGAGGGCGACGCGGCGTTCCGGGGACGCGAGTTCGGCGAATGCGGCGTCGAGCGACGCCGGGGCATCCGGGTTGAACAGCAGCGCGGCGCCGGGGTGTGCGCGGCATAGACGCCCGAGGCCGCCGACGTCGCTCGCTATCACCGGCAACCCGGCAGCCCAGGCTTCGAGGACTACTATGCCGAACGGCTCGTGGCGGCTCGGCAGCACAAATGCGTCCGCGCCGTGGTAGGCGGCGGCGAGTGCGGCGCTGCCAGGCGCGAGCGGCCCTGCGAACGCCACGCGGGCAGCGACGCCAAGACGCTCCGCGCACTCCCGCAGTTCCGCGAGATAGTCCTCCTGCGTCACGGGACCCACGAACGTCGCCGTCATGCCGCTATGGCGGGCGAGAGCCTCGATTACAGCCCGCTGGTTCTTCTGGCGGTCGATGCGAGCGACGGTCAATAACCGCAGAGAATCCCCTGCGCCGATGCCTGCGCTCTTCGCCGGCTGCTGCGCGGCAAAACGGGCGCAGTCCACCCCGTTCGGCAGATGCAGGACGTGCGGATGGATGCGCGAATAGTGGGCGTATTCGTCGGCGCCGACGCAGACTATGCCGTCGGCGTCCTCGGGCACGCGGCGGCGCCAGCCGAGCGCGGTCTCCAGCGCCTTTCCCCATGGCAGCAGTCCTCTCGTGGGCGCGAGGAGGCTCGTCGCCTCTTGCGCCGGCACGTTTGCCGAGCCGCCGTGCAACGTGACGACGCTTTTCGCGCCGAGAGCCGCCGCCGTCCGCATGCAGAGTTCGGCGATGCGCCCCATCGCGTGGCAGTCGATGACGTCCGGCGACATTTCGCGCAGCGCCCTCGCGAGACCCGGCACGAACGGATTGCCGCCCTTGCGGTCGAGTTCCGCCTTGGTGCGCCGCGTCATCGGCCACCAGGGATACACGGGCGCGAAACGGCGGATTTCGATGCCGTCCACCGTCTCCAGCGGCGGGCGCGACTCGGCAAGCGCGTTCGTCGCGAAAATCCGCACTTCGTGGCCGGCTGCGGCCTGCGCCTTTGCGAGGTTCCAGACGACCTGTTCCGTGCCGCCCCAGTCGGCGAACGAGATGCGCCGCAAGACGTGCGCGATTTTCATGCGACGGCTCTCCCGGATTTCCTGCGCTTCTTCTCGAGCGCGACGCGGTGCAGGAAAAGCCAATTGCCTATCACGTAGCGACGGAACATCCGCCGAGGCTCCATCGCCAAGCGCCACGCCCACTCGAGACTGGCGCGGCGCACCCATTTCGGCGCCCTCGGAATGCGCCCGCTCAGGAAATCCAGCAGACCGCCAACCGCCAGCACGCTCCCTACCCCGCCCAGTTCGTCCATATGCGCGTCAATCCACTTTTCCTGCATCGGCACGCCCAGCGCGACAAGCAGCACGTCCGGCCTGGCGGACGAGATTCTGCGCAGTTCGCCGGTCCAGTCGGTGCGGTAGCCGTCGGTGGCGCCGAGAAAGCGCGAAGCGGGGAATTTCTCGCGGCACTTTCGCAGCGCTTCCTCGGCGACGCCTGGCGCGGCGCCGAGAAACCAGAAAGAGAGGCCGCCGGACGCCGCGAGGAGCGGAAAGAGATCGGTGCCGTTGACGTTTTCCGGCACGGCGAAGCCAAGCCGCCTCCCCGCCATCCTGACGCCTACGCCGTCCGGCCAGACCTTCGCGAAGCGCGTGGCGAGAATGCGCCTGTACTCTTCGTCTCTGAAAGCGATATTCAGGCAATGGGCGTTCACGAAAGCGAAAGCGTCGCCGCGGAGCGAACGCACGGCGGCGACGGCGGCGGCATTCGTGTCGCAATCGATATGCACGCCGAACACGTCGCTCCTGGCGAGTTCGCCGACGAGGCCTGCGGCGTGACGCGGCCACGAAAAGAGTTTCACGCGTTCGATGCCGCGGCTGATGCGTTCCGCGCGCTCTTGCTGCGGCTCGGTGAGCAGTTTCAGCAAAGCCGCGTGGATTGCATCGGTGTCGTACGGGTCGAAGGTGATTGCGGCGTCGCCGGCAATTTCGCCGAGCGAGCCGTTGGAAGAGCAGGCGCACGGGATGCCGCGCGCCATCGCCGTCGCCAGCGACAGCCCGAAACCCTCGAAAAGGCTCGGAAACACGTAGAACCCGGCTGCGCGCCAGAGCTTTTCGAGCGTCGCGTCGTCCACGAATCCCGTGAAGTGTATGTGCGCGGCGTTCGGGGATGCGGCGGCGGCCGCGTGGACGGCCTCGGCGTCCTTCCAGTCCGCGCCGGCGAGGATGAGCGGATGCGCCGCCGCCGTTTCCGGCGCGAGGCGCGAATACGCCTCGATGAGCCGGGCGTGGTTCTTGCCGGGATGCTCGATGCGCGAAATGTAGAGGATAGAGCCGTCGCATTCGCCCGCCGTCGCCTCGCCGGCGGGCGCGGTTTCGCCCGCGCAGTGCGCCGGGCCGCCCGCGCCATCGATGCCGTTGTAGAGGACGGTCACGTCTTCCGGCGCGCAGCCCCAGAAGCGCACCATGTCCGCTTTCGTGGACTCGCTTATCGCGACGAGGCGCTGCGCCCGCTTGGCGAAGAACGGCAGCACGTGCGCCAAATACAACATCCGTAGCCGCGAATATTTGCCGGGAATGTGGAAGTTCGCCAGGTCGTGCACCGTCGCGACGGTCGGGAGAGGATACCAGGCCGAGGCGCGGCGGTTCGCAGCGCATATCACGAAGCCGTCCCACTCGCGCCGGCGCCGCCACAGCCAGAGAGGCAGCACGAACAGGTGCCACATCATGCTCAAGACCGGGCGCCGCGCCAGAATCGGGTGCGCCGCGTCCTCCAGCACCAGCAGCTCGTGCCCCTGGCGACGCAATTCAGCGACCACCGCACGCTCGTACACGGAAATACCGCTCTTGCCGCCGTCGCCAGGTATGCACGATACAATAAGCCGCATCGCTTCAGCCCTCCGCGAATATCTCCTTGAGCTTCTCACGCGTCACCGGCTTGGGCACGACTCGCGCAAAACGGCTCATGTCGTAGGTCGAGCCCACGTCCACGTCCGCCGTCACCGCCACGACTGGGATATCGGAGAAGGCCGGCACGCGCCCCATCGCCCGCACAAGCTGCGAGCCGTCCATCTCCGGCATCCACATGTCCGTCAAAACTATGTCGGGACGCCAGTCGCGCATGACCTCCAGGGCCTTGACGCCGTTCTCCGCGTAGCGTATCTCCTTTATGCCGATATGCTCGAGGTGGATGCCGAGGACTTTGCGGTTGAGAGGCGTGTCGTCGACGACGAGGACGCGGTTGAAGGATTTCCTGCGGCCCGCCGACTCGGGCAAAAGCGCGGTCTTGTGGATTTGCTCGGCCAGGTCTTCCTCTTCGTCCTTGTAGACAACTTCGAGTTCGGGTATGACTATGCTGAAGGTGGTGCCCTTGCCTTGGGAACTCGTGACCTTGATGGTGCCGCCGGCCTGGTCGACGAGGCGCTTGACGATGGGCAGGCCGAGACCCGTGCCTTTCGGGATGCCGGCGGCCTGGTCTTTCATGCGGCTGGCGATGTCCTGGACGAACGGGTCGAAGAGCCGCCCCATCTTCACTTCGGAAATGCCCAGCCCCGTGTCGCACACGTCGATGCGCAGCGACTTGCGTTCGCGGTCCCAGGAATAGAGGACTGCGATGCGGCCTTTGAGGGTGAACTTGGCGGCGTTGCCGACTACGTTGATGAGGATTTGGCGCAGGCCCTGGCGCGACAGGCGCACGAGAGGCACGCGGTCCTCGCTGACGCGGCGCACGATGAGCGCGACGCCGTGCTTTCTCACGCGGTAGCCGAAAATCGCCTTGAGGTCGTCGACGAGTTTTTCGACGTCGCACGTGTCGGCGCGCATGTCGAAAGCGCCCGCCTCGAGCTTCGAGAAGTCGAGAATGTCGTTGATGAGCTCGAGGAGCGCCGTGGCGCTCGTCAAAATGCCCTGGACGTATTCCGGTGCGCGGCGGCTCGCCGCTCCGTCGGTCGACAGGAACTCCGCAAAGCCGATCACGGCGTTGAGCGG
>CAMZET010000018.1 GCA_947305825.1 uncultured Verrucomicrobiota bacterium | reverse complement strand
TTCGATTCTTCGATTGTATTTGCTCATTGTTTCAATTTCAGCATTTGAATTGATTCGTTGGTCGATTGCCTCATTTCAATCGATAAATCGAAGAATCGAAATAGGAAGAGCGTTCGACTTGCCCGACAGAGGCGTCGGCAAGCGGAATTGCGGTATTTTTGGTATAATACGCCGTGAAAGTCGCGGGAGCGGAACGCGAACGCGCGAAAGGAGCGATATAGAATGAAAAAGGTGTCTATAGCCGCGATGGCGGCGCTGATGTCGGCTGCAGCTTGCGCGGCGATGTGCAAGATGCCGACGTGCAAGGAGTCGGCGATAGAGAAGTCGCAGTTCTGCGAGAGGCACACGTGCGCGACGGCTGGCTGCAACATGGGCGTGAAGATTGGCGGCGTGCCCGGCTGGGTGGCCGGCAATCAGAAGAAACGCAATTCGTTCGCATTCCAGATGGGCCCGGAGCAGGAGCTGCCGACGAAAATCGTGTGGCGGCATTGCCCGAAACACGCTTGCGGGCGTCTTCTGCCAAAGATAGAAAACAGCCAGGTGAGGTCGCTTATCGCCGGGAAGGACCAGGACGAGGTTCTTCGGGTACTGGCGTGCGACCATGAGCGCCTGTTCAAGGGCAAGTTCTGCCTGAGGCATTCGTGCGGGGTGGCGAATTGTGCGAGCGCGGTTTTTGAGGAGTGGTCGAAGGAGGCGAAAAAGAGCACCGCCGCGCCGTCCATGACAGACTTGAAGTCGCATGAATTCTGTCCTCGCCACCTTGCGATAAAAGGCGACAACAAGCATCCGCGAGAAGGTCTATACAAGGAGACGTGCTCGGAATACTACGAGCGCAAGCAGGCGGAGAAGCAGGCTCTGAAGGAAAAGGAAGCGGCGGCGGCGAAGAAATAGCGCGCGGCGTACCTATCTTGCGGCGAGGCGCCGCTGGCGGAGGAGCGCGGCGGCGGCGAACGCGAAACGGGCGGCGGCAGCGGCGGCCATGCAGGCGACGAATGAGCCCAAAGTGGCTCCGCAATGCGAGATGACTAGCCATAGCACAGCCGGGTAGACGATGTGCAGCGGCACGAGCCAGGCTAGGAAACCGAAGCGTCCCGCCGAGACTTCGGCGTTTGTGAAGAACACTTGACAGGCGGTAAGTGCCGTGGCAATCGTCAAAAGCGGCATAAAGCGGGCGCAAGCGGCATAATCGGAACCGTGCGGCAGCAGCGCGAGCAGCCGAGCGCCGGAAGCGGCGAACACGGCGGCGGCAAACGCAGCGGCGGCAAGCGTCACGGCACAGCACTTCAATACGAGCGGGCCCGTCGGGCGTCCTCGTTTGGCATTTTCGGCGGTGTGCGGAAACAGAACGAGCAGCAAGGGGAAGGT
Organism: uncultured Verrucomicrobiota bacterium; assembly: GCA_947305825.1. The sequence goes on along the minus strand of CAMZET010000018.1, from coordinate 11,569 downwards.
CAGGAAATAGAGGGCGTCCGAAAAGCGCGAAACCATGTAGAAGCCGGCAGAGTCGGCGGCGGAAAGGGCGGTGCGCAGAAGCGTTTGCTCGACCAAGGCGGCAGCCATCGGTGCGGCCTGGTAAGCAATGACGGCGAGGAACGAGATTGCCAGGCGGCGGCAGTTGTCCCGATTCCAGTAAGGCTGCGGAGGAATTGCGAGATCGCGCCGCAATGCCGCGACGCTCGCCGCAATGCGGAAGAGCGGCAACGCGGCCTGCCCGGCGAAATATCCCGCGAGCGCTCGTACCGGCATCGTCGCAAGCATCACGATGAAGCGCGCGAGCGCACCGCCAAATTCCACGGCGGCAAGCGCTCCAAAGCGCTTCAGCGACTGCAGGGCGTCGGTATACACGGGCGCGACGCAGCCGAGAAACGCCGCCGAAGCCACAAGTGCACCGACAGAGGTGTCGGCCACGCGCATTGCGGACAGGAAGCGCGGCGCGAGAAACGTCACCGCCGCCAGAACGGCGAGCGTGACGAGCGCAACGACGGCGAACACTCCGCGCAACAGAGACTTTATGCGCCCTCGTTCGCCGTCCGCCGCAAGAGCTGCGCTTTCGCGCATCACGGCCATCGCAAACGCGAAGACCGGCAGCGAGAGAAATGTCGCAAACGAAGCGACGGGGATGACGGCGCCGATTTCCTCCGGCGAAACGTAGCGCGGAACGAACCACATTCCGGCCGTGAAACTTACGAGATCGCCCGCCCGCAACGCGAGGAACAGCAGCAGAGCGCTTCTGGCAAACCCGGATTTCACGGCCTCGCCTCCGTCAAACGGAAATCGAACGCCAGACGCAGACGCCCGGCGACGGCGACGCCGTTTTCCATGGCGGGAGCGAAGCGGGCGGCGCGTACCGCTGCAAGCGCGGAAGCGTCGAGTTCGCGGTAGCCGCTCGATTCGACAATCTCCACGCTCTCGATTTCTCCCGCCGCCGACAGCGAGATTTCCACGGCGACTCGCCCCTCGTGCCCGCGCCGCCGCGCCGAGCGAGGATACTCCGGCTCGATGCGCACCAGCGCCTCCGGCGCCGCTACGACGGTCACCGGCTCGCTTGTTTCCTCTTCTGCCGCCTTAACCGCCTCAATCGCTTCCTGCGTTTCCGGTTTTTCTAGATACTCTAGGTTTTCTAGACGTTCTATGGGTTCTAGATGTTCTATGGGTTCTAGACGTACTATGGGTTCTAGATTCTCCAGCGTTTCTAGAGTATCTAGATTTTCTAGCGGCACTGGCGACGGCGGCGGCTTTGGCGGTTCAGGCGGCACTGGCGGCTCCCTTGTCTCGAAGCGTAGTTCGCATATTTCGAGTGGCAAGCGCTCCGCCGGCGGGCTTTCGCGCACCGATTCCAGCGCGACGGCTCCGCCGATTACGGCGGCGTGGAGCGCTACCGAAATTGCGAAGTCCTTCATCATTTCGCTGGATGCTCTGCCGGAAAGCCGCTAGAATTCACAGCTCACCGTGAAGAGGAAACTCCTGCCGTTCGCGGGATAGTAGTAGCCGACACCGGCATAATCGCAATAATTGCGGTCGAAAAGGTTGTCCACCGTGAACGACGCTTTCCATCCCTTCGCCCAGGACGGTTCGTAGTAAAGTCCTGCGTCGAACAGCGTATGCGAAGGAAGCCTGTGCGCGGCGTTGGCGTAATCTCCGGACACGTATTGGGAATCGACGAAAGTACAGCCGCCTTTGAGTTCCAAATCTCGCACAATCCAGACGCCGGCCTCCGCCCGCAGACGGTTCTCCGGCACATACGGCACATCGCACCCGTGGTAGCGTCCGCTCGCGAAGTCGGCGTGGACGTAGCCGTAGCGCAACGACGCCTCTGCGGCTTTGTCGCGCTTCCAGGAGAAGCCGGCGTCGAAACCCGCCCGCCGCGTCCGGCCCGGACTGTTGCGGTTGTAGCCGAATGGCGCCATAGCGGGATCGAAGAATATCTCGTCATCCATGAGCATTCCGTAGGCGTTGAAGTCGGCCTTGAACTCTTCAAGGAATTCCCACTCGAAACCGGCATCGAGAGACTCGCCCGTCTCTGGATTCAGGAACTTGCCGTTTTGAGTATAGCTTAGTTCGTCGCAGAACGCGGAGCGGTGGAAGCGCGTAGCCTTGGCATAGAGTTTCAGGCCGTCGAGCGGGCGATAGACGACGCCGAGTTCGAAGTCGGCCATGAGGTCGGAGGAATGCGATTCGCGAAGGCCGGCATAATGCCGCCAGCGGTTTTCGATTCGTTCCGCGCGCGCTCCGGCCACTAGCGAGAACTCTTCCGTAATGAAGAACTCCTCCTGTGCGAACGCGGCGGTTCGCAGACGGGAGAAGCGGCGCGTGCGAGAGCCGAGGGCATCCTCGCCGTATCCGTCCAGGCGAAAATCGAAACCCGCCGTGAACTTGTTCGCGTGGCCGAGGAAATCGTTTTCGTCGATATAGCGCGGGGAGATGGCGCCACTCCAATAGCCGTATTCGGTATCAGTGCGCCAGGCCTGCATTTTCGCGTGGCGGTATTGCCGCGAGATGCTGGCGTCGAGCCGCAGCCAGCGGTCTTCGGCGAGTTTAAGTTTCGAGTCGGCGGCGAGGCCCCAGCTCCACAGGCGCGTCCAGTCGCCCCGATTCACCGCCTTTCTGCGATGATGCTTCCATTCGTCGAACGTGAGCGAGCCGGGCAGCTCGTAGTAGGCGTTCTGGTAGTTGACCTTGACGCCGAAAGTGCCGCCGTTGGCGAAATTCTTTCGCACCCCCGCATTGGCCGTATGGATGTCGTAGCCGCTGCGGCTGCGGAAACCGTCGCTGCGCAGATAATCGTAGCCGCCGGAATAAAGAATGCCGTCCTCTTCGATGCCGCCGCTGGTCAGCATCGCGGCGCCGAAAGTCCCGTGAGAACCGCCACGCGCCGTCATGCGTGTCTTGCGCCCGTATGACGTTCCGTCCGTGCGCACGTTCACCACGCCGCCGATGGCGCCGTCGCCGTACAGCACCGGAGAAGGCCCGCGCAGAACCTCCACGCGGCTGGCGAACCAGAGCGGAATTCGCGTCATGTTCGGCGCCGCCATGTCCACGTTGTTGAGTTCTTCGCCGTCCAGCACCACTTTTACGCGGCCGAAAGCGTTGTCGCCGAATCCGCGCATGGCAATGGAGGTCAGCAGCGGATTGCCGTTCATGGCGTGGACGTCCACGCACGCTTTCTTTTTCAGCAGCTCGGCTAGGTTGTGAGCGCCGCTGTCTTCTATTTCACCGGCGCCGTACACCGAAACGGAACACGCCATATCGTCCTTCGCGTCATCGATGCGCGAGGCGTATACGGTGATTGTTTGAACCGGCGCCGCCGCCGCGCTTTCCACTTCGCCGGAAAACGCGACGGAAAGCGCCAATGCGGCCGCTGCCGCTGTCAGCTCTTTCTTCATTATCCCTCTTTCCCCCTCATGCGAGGGTACTTGACGTTGAATGTGCGGCCCGCATTCCGGCTGTGACGGCTGCGCGACAGCGCCTGGTTTGCACAGGACTTTCCGGCCACCGCACTGGTTGACGGATATTTTACCAAAAAAGCGCCGCTTTCGCTTTGCGCGACGGTTGGCGTCGTTCGCGCGGACAAGGGCGGCTATTCGTCCTCTTCGGTCTTTTCAACGGCTTCGTCGGTTTCGGCGAGGAGTTCCTCGTCGGTGTCGGTGCCCGGGAATTCGAGGACTTCGAGTTTGACTCGCGTGACTCTTCTCCTGCGGCGATTTAGGATTGTGGCGCGGCAGCCGTCGGCCTCGATTTCCTGGCCGACGTGCGGGATTCGCTCTGCGTGGAAGGCGACCCATCCAGAGAGGCGGTCGGCGTCCTCGGCCTCGAGTTCGAGGCCGAGTTCGCGGTTGATTTCGTCGAGGGAGGCTCGAGCGTCGATAATCCAGGTTCGCCTGCCGGTGCGCTGGATTTTCGGCTCGTCGTTATTTTCGCCGAACACGCTCGGTCCGACGATAAGTTCCATTACGTCGTTCAAGGTAATCAGACCGGCGGTCCCGCCGTATTCGTCGAGGACGATGGCGAGGGGCTTCCCGCTGCGGCGGAAAATAACGAGCAGGTCGTCGAGCGTTACTTGCTCCGGCACGAAAAGGGCTTCCTCGATGCGTCCGGTCTGCGTATCGAAGACGCCCTCGATCTGGTCGGGCGAGCGGCGAAAAATGGGCAGATGGCGGTGGCGGGCCTTGGCAATCGTTTCGCGCCGCACATCGTCCGGCCGGTCGGAATCCAGCCCCTCCATATCGACGCGCGGCGTCATCTCGTCATTGGCGTGTAGCTCGGAAAGCCTGAGGACGCCTTCAATCATCTCCGCGTCGGCCTGCGCGAAGTCGCCGCGTTCGGCGGCAGCTTCCAGGACGGATACGAGTTCCGCGTCGGAAAGCGCACGCCTTTCGCGGGTGAGAGCCGGCCCGAAAGCGCTGGAGGCGAAACGGAACGCGAGGGAAGCAGGCGAAAGAAGCCACATCCAGAAACCGAGCCCGGCGGCGCACGCCCCGGCAAGACGCTCCGCCTTGCGCAGCGCAATCTGCTTCGGCGTGATTTCGCCAAAGAGCAGAAGCAAAACCGTCATCACCGGCACCGCCGCGAACGGACCCCATGTCGGGAACCAGCCGCTCATGAGCGCGTAGCCGACTGTGGCAATCGCGAAGTTGACGAGCGTGTTGCCAACGAGAAGCGTTGAAAGGCAGAGCGCGGGATCGGCCAGGATTTTCTTTAGCCGGGCATCTACCTTCGGGGTTCGCTCGCGGATTCTCTCGCGTTGCGTGGGCGTGAGCGAAAAAAGAAGCGTCTCGGCGCCGGAGAAGAACGCCGAGAGCATGAATAGCGCGACCAGAAGCGCGACAAGCATCAGAAATGCTTGACGCGCGGCACGAAACCGTGCGCCTCTTCCGGCGTCATCTGCGCGAAAGCCATCACGATCAGCCGGTCGCCCAGGCTCCCTTTGCGCGCCGCCGCACCGTTGAGACAGCACACGTGCGTCCCGCGCTCCCCCTCTATCGCATAAGTCTCGAAGCGGTTGCCGTTCTCCACGTCCGCCACGAGAATCTTTTCGTACGGAACGATGCCGACGGCCTCCATGTCGTCTGGGTCAAGCGAAAGCGACCCTTCGTATTCCAAACACGCTTCCGTCACCCGGATGCGGTGAAGCTTGGCTTTCAACAGCGTCAAAATCATTTCTTCTCCTCCAGGCCCGCCTTGGCGCGGACCATCTCTGCCGTCACGACGACTTTCGTGCCGGCGGAGTCGCCGGCGTTGTACATGACGTCTGTCATGAGCCGCTCCATCTCGGCGCGAAGGCCGCGCGCGCCGGTCTTGCGCGCTATGGCGGCGCGCGCCAGCTCCTTCAGCGCGGCAGGCTCGAACTCGAGCTTCACGTTGTCCATCGCGAGAAGTTTCGTGTATTGCTTGACAAGCGCGTTCTTCGGCTCGGTAAGTACGGTGACGAGCTGTTCCTCGGTCAGTTCCTTCATCACGGTTATGACGGGAAGGCGCCCGGTGAATTCCGGAATCAAGCCGAACTTCACCAAGTCCTCCGGGCGGACGTCTAGCGCGGAGAGCTTCTTCCCGTCGTCGCCGTCGCCATTGCCGTCCTTGTCCGTCTTGCCCTTGTCTTCCAGCGCGGCGCCGAAACCAATCGCCCGTTTGCCCGTCCTCTCGCCCACGATTTTGTCGAGGCCGACGAAAGCACCGCCGCAGATGAAGAGAATGTTGGAGGTGTCGACCTCAATGTATTCCTGGTCTGGATGCTTGCGCCCGCCCTTCGGCGGAATGCGGCATACCGTACCTTCCAGAATCTTCAAGAGAGCCTGCTGCACGCCCTCGCCGGACACGTCGCGCGTTATCGACACGTTATCCGTCTTCGACGCAATCTTGTCGATTTCATCGACATAGATGATGCCGCGCTTGGCGAGTTCGACGTCGCCGTCGGCGTTCTGGAGGAGGTAGCGCACTAGGTTTTCGACGTCCTCGCCTACGTAGCCGGCCTGCGTGAGGACTGTCGCGTCGCCGATTGCGAACGGGACGCCGAGGACTTTCGCCAGGGCTCTCGCCATGAGCGTCTTGCCGGTCCCCGTCGGGCCGATGAGCAGAATGTTCGACTTCTCGATTTCCACGTCGTCGGCGTCGGCCGCGCCGTCCTTGCGGTGCACTGCGGCCTCGGCGGCCTCCAAGCGCCGGTAGTGGTTGTGTACCGCCACCGCCAGCACCTTCTTCGTGTCGTCATGCCCGATTACGTAGCGGTCGAGGAACGCCTTGATTTCCTTGGCCGTCGGCGTCTTCGGCAGCTTGACGCGGTTCTTCGCGTCGGCCTTGTGGAGCCGGTGGAGGAAATCGTTGGCTTGCATGACGCAGTCGACGCAAATGTTCACGCCGTTCTGGCCGGGCAGGAGGACGACTTCGTCATCCCCTCGCCCGCAGAACGAACAGGCGTTCTGGTCTTTGTTGACGCCGCGCCTCATTGAGCCACCACCTCGTCTATCAAGCCCCAGGCTTTGGCTTCCTGCGCGCTCATGAAATGGTCGCGGTCGGTGTCGTGCTCGACTTCTTCGAGGGTCTTGCCGGAGTGCTTTGCGAGGATTTCGTTGAGGATGGCCTTGAGGCGCAGGATTTCGCGAGCTGTGATTTCGATGTCGCTGGCTTTGCCTTCGGCGCCGCCCCAGGGCTGGTGAATCATGATGCGTGCGTTGGGCAGCGCATGGCGCCGCCCCTTCTCGCCCGCGCACAGCAGCACCGCGCCCATCGACGCCGCTTGACCGATGCAGTACGTCGCCACGGGCGGCTTGATGAACTGCATCGTGTCGTAGATCGCAAGCCCCGCAGTCACGCTGCCGCCGGGAGAATTCACGTATACCGATATCTCCTTCTTCGGATCCTGCGACTGCAGGAACAGAAGCTGCGCGCACACCGCGTTCGCCATCTCGTCGTTCACTTCGCCGGAAATGAACACTATCCTATCCAGCAGCAGACGCGAATATATGTCGTAAGTCCTCTCGCCGCGGCCGGTCTGCTCGACCACGTACGGTACCATGTAGCCGTATGCCATTGCTCCGTTCCCTCGAAAGACTATGCCTGCTGCGCCGGCGGCTGCGCGTTCGCAATCACGAACTCCAGCGTCTTGGCCTGGAAGTTCTTGTCGTTCACGTCGAGTTTCTCTTCCTTGGCTATTGCCTCTAGCAGGAAGAAGAGGCGGACGGAATCGACGGCGAGTTTCCTCGCGTCTTCCATGATTTTGTCGCGTGACTTCTCGAAATAGTCGGCGCTCAGACCGGAGTTCTGGGCCTGCGCGGCGAGGTTCGCGATGTAGTTGTCCATCACGTTCTTTACGGAAGTCTCCGGGACGTCGAAGTCGACCTTCTGGAGAAGCATCTGCTCTGCGGCGGCGTGGCGCTCCTGCTCGTAGGTGTTGTCGAGTTGGCGCTGGAGCTGCTCCTTGATGAAAGCCTTGACGCCCTCGATGCTGTCGCGGCCGAGCATCTTGGCCACGTCTTCGTCGCCGAGGAGTTCCTGGCGGCGGATTTTCGTTACGGTGACGGTGTAGAGGGCCTTGCGGTCCTTGAGCGCTTCCGGCGCCGGGTTCTTCGAGAAGTCGACCTCGACGTTCTCCTTCGTCTCGCCGGTCTTCATGCCGATTATGGCCTGCGCGATTTCGGGGACGGGGCGGTCCTGCCCGGCTACCGCCCAAAGCCCCTTGCCGGAGGCGATGGGCTTGGCGTCCGGCGCGATTTCCGCAATCGGCGTGCCGTCCACGGTGCCGGAGTAATCGATTTCGACGAAGTCGCGCGCCTCGACGGCGGCGTCTTCCGGGACGTCATTGAACTTGCCGTGCATCCTGCGGAGGTTGTCGAGCTGCTGCTCGACATCGGCGTCGGTCGCCGTGCGCGGCTCGACGCCGAGCTCCAGCCCCTTGTATGTCGGAAGCGCGAAAGTCGGGCGCACGTCGAGCTTCACCGTAATCGAAGCGCCCTCGTCCGTGCACGTGAAGTCGAGCACGTCGGTCAGCGCGATGAACTGCAGTCCCTCCGCTTCCACGGCCTTGCCGAGAAACGACCGCAACGCCTCCGTGCGGACTTCCTGCTTGAGCCCGTCCGCGAACTGGCGGCGGATGAGCCCAATCGGCACCTTCCCTTTGCGGAAGCCGGGTATCGAGACCTGCTGCACGAACGCGCGCTCCACGCGCTTCACCACGTCCTTGGCCTCGTTCGCGTCAAGCTCGATTCCAAGCTCTACTTCGCACTTCTCCTGCTTCTTCTTCTCTGTCTTCATTGTTGCTCCTTGAAATTGTCCCCAGCCACGCTGGAAGGATATATTTTACCATATTTTAGCCTCCACGGTCTAGTGGGCAAGTTTTCGCGCCCTGGCATTCCCGCGCAAAGCGCACGGCTGTCAAATATGGTATAATACTCGGCAAGGCGAAGCCGGAGTGATGGAATGGCAGACATAGGGGACTTAAAATCCCTTGTCGGGTATTCGACGTGCGGGTTCGAGTCCCGCCTCCGGCACTTGACTGCGGCGCTTGCGGGCGCGGCGGGGCGCCGGACGCCACTTATGCAAACGGAAACGAGGATTGTCGCGAGCGACGAGGACGGGCTGGAAGCCGCCGCAGCGCTGCTGAAGCGTGGCGGCGTTGTCGTCATTCCGACGGACACCGTGTACGGGCTCGCCGCGCATCCCTCGTTTCCCGGCGCGGTGGCGCGGCTCTATACTATAAAGGCGCGCGACGCCGCCAAGCCCGTTGCCATGCTCGCCGCCGATGCCGCCGCCGTCGCGGCCGCCGGCTTCTCCCTTTCCGCCGAAGCCAGGAAACTCGCCGACGAATTCTGGCCTGGCCCGCTCACGCTGGTGCTTCCAAGCGCCGCCGACCCCTCGCGCCTGGAGGGCTTCCGCGTGCCCGACCATTCCTGGACGCGCCGCCTCCTAGCCGCCTGCGGCGGTCTCCTCCGCGTCACGAGCGCGAACATGAGCGGTTGCCGCCCGGCATCCGATGCGCACGCCGCCCTGCGCGAAGTCGGCCTCGCCGCCGACCTCGTGGTCGACGGCGGCCGAAGCCCGGGCGGCGTTCCGTCCTCGGTATTCATCCAGCTCCCGTCGGGCGCACTCCGCCTCGCCCGCACCGGCCCCGTGCCGCCGCCCACCCGCCCCTAGCACCAATTTTATCGTCACGCAGCCCGCAGGACAGGCGGATTCTGGCCGTCCTGTCAATTGCGTGTCTGAAAACCTATCTCGTCTCGCCGACCAGAAGAAGGCAGATGCTGCCGCCCTGGCGGGCCTAACGTCCCCTCTAGTCAGGAGTGCAACTTTTTGGTATAATTTCAGCCTACTGCAGAAAAGGAGACAGCCGATGGTGGAAACAGAGAACGTAATGGCGGAACTTGGGGAGTGCGCCGAGAAAGGCGACTTCAAGGGAGCGTTCGGGCTTGCGCGCGACAACCAGGCGGAGCTCGCCAAGGGCATTGGTCCCGAGGGCGTCCGTGATTTGCTGAAGAAGGCGACAAAGGATCGTCTTCTTCTTTCGTTTATAGACGAGGCGCAGTTCGGAATGCGTCCCATCGGCGAGTCGTTCGTGCGCCTGGAGCGTCTGATGGGGCTCGAACCTGGAGCCAGGGTGCTGTCGAAGTCGCTGGAGTGGGGGCTTGGGATAGTCAAGCGTCTGGACTATTTCTACAGGCGCATCACGGTCGATTTCCGCGCGAAGAAGGGTCACCAGTTCTCGTACGAGGCGGCGCTGGACATGCTGACGGCAGCGAACGACGACCACATACTCGTGATGCAGCATGCCGACCCCGAGCGCTTCCAGGCGCTGATGAAAGACGCGAGCGGGGAGTTCGTGAAGGCGGTGCTGCGTTCGTTCGGGCCGATGAGCATACAGCGTCTGGAGGACGTATGCGTGAAGTGCGGCTTTGTGAAGGCTGCGGCGTGGAAGGGGTTCTGGGAGAAGGCACGCGGCGAACTCCGGCGCGACAAGCTCGTCGTCATCCCCGTCAAGCGCACCGACCCGATTGAAATCAAGGCGTCGGCCGAGGACTACGGTGACGGCTGGCTTTCCGCATTCAGCCATGAGACGGACCCGAAGTTGATTCTGTCCGGGGTGCGCGAATACGTGGCGAAGGGGAATTTCGCAAAGGCGTCCGAGCAGGCGAAGGCGACGATAGGCGAACGCCTGGCGTTCGCGGTGACGGCGGCGCGGCGAGTGGACGACGCGCTCTACGCCCGGCTCGCCGCCACTGTGCGCGAACTCAAGTTCGAACGCCCAAGCGCCGCGGAAATGCGCGACTACCTCTGGGAGCGCCGCCGCTTCGTCGCAGCAGCGGCAGCTCTCCCGGCACGCGAAGTCGGCGCTCTCGTCTCCTTCCTCGCCGTCGATGACGATTCACGCGCCAAACTCTGCAAGGCCATCCCGGAACTTTGCTACACCGCAGTCCTCGAAATCGTCACCCAGTTCGCCAAGGACGACGCTTCGCGCAAGACGATTGCCGACTTCATGCGTTTGCCGAAGGCTCCGCCGACGCTCACCACGCTCTTTGTCGGCTCCTACCAGAAATACCGCGAGACCTGGCCGGAACTCCCGCCTTTCATCTCCTTGCTCACCCATGCCATCGCCCTTGGCGAAGGTCGCCAGAACGGCGAGACGCTGCGCATGCAGAACATCATCCGCCGCCTGTTCGCCGACAAGAACTGGCTCGAGAAAGTGTTTTCCTGGCTGGGCAAGGAGGATTTGGCCCTTCTGTTCGAGCGCTTCCAGGCCTCCATCGCCTGGGATCCTTCCACGCACCATGCGATTGTCGTGCGCATGACCCGTCTGGCGCCGGAACTAGAGGGCCATCTCGTCAAGGCCGAAAAGAAGCGCGAGTATGCGCGCGTCACTTCGCCGCGCTCCTTCGCCAAACGCAAGCTCGAATACCTCAAACTCATCAACGAGGACATGCCGGAGAACATCCGCAAGATAGAGTTCGCCAAGGGTTTCGGCGACTTGAGCGAGAACGCCGAATACCAGTACGCGAAGGACGAGCAGCGCACACTCATGCACAAGCAGGCCGAGATGCAGGACGAGCTCGCTGCCGTGAAGCCCCACGACTTCTCCGATGCGACGGCTGACGAGGTGATGCCGGGCGTGACGGTGCGCGTAGATACGCCGGAAGGGACCAAGACGTACACGATTCTCGGAGAGTGGGACAACGACATCGAGAAGGGCGTCATCTCGTCGAAGACGCGTCTTGCCGAGAGCCTTCTCGGCAAGAAGGCCGGAGACTCGTTCGAGCTACCGTCGGCCGACGGGAAGCTCGTGCTCGGCAAGGTGGCGGCAATCGAGCCGCTGACGCCGGAGCTGCGCGCTTGGCTCGCGGAGGTGCCGCCCGGCGTGGTGCTCTAGCCGCCAGGGCCGACCGCGCTGTTTTGAAAACGTTTTCAACGCTCTGAAGCTCTGAAAGGAAGGAGGCAAACAAATGGCAGTATTCGTAAGGGACGTACCCGAAAGCAAGCCCCCGGCGAAAGCCAAGACGCGGCCGCAGCCGCCGCCGCCGCCCGCAGCGCCGCCGCCGCAACC
>CAMZET010000017.1 GCA_947305825.1 uncultured Verrucomicrobiota bacterium | reverse complement strand
TACGGGTTGCGCGTGACGCCGAGGGCGGAATTCTCCGTCGAAGACCCCATCGCGAACTCGTCCATGTTCACGCGCCCGGCGGGAATGAAGCCGTGCGCCTTCATGTTGCGTATCACGGTGGCGTCATACGGGGAGACGTAGCCGCGCAGGATTTTCGAGGCGCAGGTGCAGGGCTGACCGGCGACGTTTATCAGGTCTTTGACGGCAATCGGCACGGCCTTCGGGTTGGCGTCGGCGAGTGCTAGGGCCTGTTCGGCATCGAAAGTAAGGTACGCGCCGATTTCGCCGTCGCGCTCTTCGCGGCGGCGGATGACGGCCTCGACTAGTTCGCGCGACGTGAACTCGCCCTTCGCAAGCCCTTCCCGCGCCGCCTTTATTCCAAGTTCGTAAAGTTCCATATCGTGTGCCTCGCCTCAGGTTTCGACGATTTTCGGCAGAAGGAATTCGTCGCCGACTCTCGCGGGCGCGTTGGCGAGCGCCTTCTCGCGTTCCAGCGACTCGCGCACCGTGTCCTCTCGGAAGGAATTCACGAGCTCCCGCCCGTGCATCATCGGCGCTACGCCGGTGACGTCCACTTCCGAAATCTTCTCGACATATTTGACTATGTTCTCCAGCTGCGGCTGGAATACGGCTTTCTCTTCGTCGCTGAGTTCGAGCCTGGCTAGTTCGGCAACGTACGCGACATCGATTTTCGGTGCTTCTGACATATCGGCTAATGTGGTTTTGGGATTGCCTGGAACCGGAGATGCGGCGGCTATTCGAGTTTGGAGCGCTGGCGCGGGTCGAAAGCGTCGCGGAGCCCTTCGCCGACGAGCACGGTCAGGAACATGACGATGAAGAGGGCGAGCGCCGGGAAGAGAATGAGCCACCACGCCCAGCGGAACTGCTGCGCCTGGTTCATCAGCTCGCCGCAACTCGGCGTCATCGGCGGAAGACCGAAGCCGAGGAAGTCGAGAGCCGCGAGCGACCCGATGGCTCCCATGAGCAGGAACGGAAAGAGCGTTATCAGCGGCGTCATAGCGTTCGGCAGAATGTGCGAGAAGATAATCCGCGCCGCAGAGAAGCCCTGGCACTTCGCCGCCTCCACGAACGTGTGCACCCTCAGGCGCAGAAACTCCGCTCGCATATAGTACGACACCGTAATCCAGTTGAAGATGCCGTAGCAGACGAGCAGGATGGTGAACGAGCGCCCCATCGTCGAACCGATAAATATCATCACGTACATGAACGGTATCGCCGACCATATTTCCGTGAAACGCTGGAGCGTAATATCGGTCTTGCCGCCGAAATAGCCCTCTATGGAGCCGATGACCAGCCCGATGAACATGGCCCAGAAAGCGAGGACGAGGCCGAAGACAAGGGCGATGCGCATGCCGTGGACGACGCGGGCGTAGACGTCGCGGCCGCCGGAGTCGATGCCGAACGGGTGCGCCTTGCACGGGCGGAACGGGAACGCGATGTCCGGCGGCGGGAGGACGCGCTCGGAAACGGCCGGAGGAGCCTTCGGTTCCATGAAGACGCGCGTGTAGCCCTCGCCGGGCGTGCGCGTTATGTTGTAGTCCGCCTCGTTCACGTCACGCGGCCCCTCGTAGTCGAACACTTCGCCGGAGTCGGTTATGCTGTAGCGGACGGTTTTGATGTCGTAGGTCTTTTCGACGACGGGCTTGCGGTACTGCTCGAGCGTAGCGGTGTCCACGACGGCGCGCGGGTCGCACGGGCATACGACATCCGCCAGCATGCAAAACACGAATATTGCGCCTAGGCCCATGAGAGACCACCAGGCGCGGCGGATGCGCTTGAAAGAGCGCCAGCGTTTCTGTGCAAGAGGAGATAGTGCGAACATGGTCTTATTTCTTTGAGAAGTCGATTCTGGGGTCGATAATCATGTAGAGCAGGTCGGAAATGAGATTGCCGATAAGCTGGAAACTTGCGGTGAGCGCGAGGAGCGCGAGGAACACGGCATAGTCGCGGCCGATGAGCGCGTCCCAGGAGAGGCGGCCCATGCCGGGTATTTCGAAGATGGTCTCTATGATTATGGAGCCGGCGAACAGGAGGCTTATCATGGAGCCGAGGCCCGTGGCAATCGGGATGAGGGCGTTGCGGAAGGCGTGCAGCCAAATGGCGCGGCGGCGCGTGCCGCCCTTGGCTATCACCGTGCGCACGTAGTCGGCCGACACCTGGTCGAGGAGGGAGTTCTTCATCAGGAGCGTCAGCATGGCGAAACCGCCGGCGACATAGCAGCAAATCGGCAGCGCCATGTGCCAGGCGCGGTCCTTGAACGCCGTCCAGGCGCTCACCGGCGTGTCGAAGTCGGACGCTATGCCGCCGAGCGGGAACACGTCCCAGAGCCCCTCGACCGTGCCGCAGAAGAACATCTTCAACATCATCGCGAGCGCGAACGCCGGAATCGCGTAGGCGATGAATACGACCACGCTGGAGACGGCGTCGAACGGCTGGCGGTGCTTCAGCGCTTTCGCTATGCCGAGCGGTATGCATATCATGTACGTCAGCAGGAACGAAGCCAGGCCGAACCAGATGGACACTGGGATGCGCGATTTGATAAGCTGCCAGGCGGTCTTGTTCGGATAGTCGTAGCTGGGCAGTTTCATGCCCATGCGGTTAGTGACCATCCAGTCGTAGTACTGCACCGGAATGGGCTTGTCGAAGCCGAATTGCTTCTCGAGCTGCTTCTTGTAGGCGTCGCTGACGTGGGCGGCCGAGGCCGAGGCGCCCGCTTCGCCGGCGCCGCCGCCCTGCGCCGCCATGCCTTTCATCCGCATCAGGCGCATTTCCACCGGCCCCCCCGGCAGGAATCGCGTCAACGTGAAACAGACAATCGTGATACCGAGAAACGTCGGTATCACCAGCAGCAGTCGCCGCACGAGATAGGCTATTCTATCCATCTTTCAGATGCTCCTTAAAAAGGAATGAGATTGCTCGCGTCAGCGGACAGTATACCATTTTTTTCGTATTCCGTTTTAGCCGCGGGTCCGGCGCGCCGGCTAGAACGCGAGAAGCGTGGCCAGGCCGACGGCGATGCAATAGACGCCGAAGCACCAGAAGCGGCGTCCTTTGAGGGTGCGGACGAGGAAGGCGAGCGAGAAGTAGCCGACGACGGCGGCGAGCAAGGCGCCGTACATCGTCAGTCCCCAGCCGATTTGCGAGCTTTCCGGGGCAGCGGAACGCGCGGCCTTGAGGAGTTCGAGGAGCGCGGCGCCGGCGATGAGCGGCGCCGACATCAGGAACGAGAATTCGGCGGCCTTGGCCGCTTCGACACGCCCTCCGCGCGCCGCGCACAACGTCATCCCGCTGCGCGAAACCCCGGGAAGAAGCGCAAGCGCCTGCCCAAGCCCCATGAAGATCGCACGCGCCAAGGTCACCTCCCTCTGCCCTCGCGGCAAATACCGCGTGCCTATCAGCACCGCGCCCGTGAACATCTCGAGCGCACCCACCATCTTCACGTTCTCGAACATTCCGTCTATGAAACCGTGGAACGGGAAATACACGGCCACGGCCGGCAATGCGCTCGCCGCAATCTTCAGCGCATAACGCCAGTCGCGCCCCACAGCGAGAGCCGCCACAGTCCGCCAGTAGTACGCGAATATCGCCGCCAGCGTCCCGAGATGCAGAAACACGTCAAGCCGCATCCCGGGCTCGTTCACCCCAAGCAGGTTCTGCGCTATCACCAGGTGCCCGGAACTCGAAATCGGCAGAAACTCCGCCACCCCCTGCAATACCGCCAGTATCGTCACTTCTACCATCTAGCCACCCTCGCCGCGCAAGACCTCGCTCCCGCCGCATCAGTCGTATTCTACCCACCTCTCGCGCTCGCGGCACTTCGCCAAAAACTCCTTCGTCGTAGTCCAGACCACCGGCGACAGGAGAATAAGCGCGACCAGGTTCGGGAACGCCATCAGTCCGTTGAACACGTCCGCCAAGCCCCACACCACCGAAACCGTCAGATACGGACCGATCGCAATCACGACGATATACAGCACGCGATACGTCATGATTACCTTCTTTTTCTTGCCCACTAGGTACTCAAGACACCTTTCGGCATAGTAGTTCCAGCCGAGGATCGTCGTGAAAGCGAAGAACACGAGCGAAACCATAAGGAACAAGGAGGCGATGAAGCCGGAATTGGGCAGGAACGCCAGACCCTTGGCGAAAGCGTCGATGGTGATGTCGACGCCCTTGAGGCCGAGCGCCGGATTCCAGGAGCCGGCCAAGACGATAGTCAGGCCGGTCATGAGGCATATGATTATGGTGATGTAGGTGCCCATCATGCAGACGAGGCCCTGGCGGGCGGGTTCGTTGGTGCGCGCGGCGGCGGCGGCAATCGGCGCGGAACCCAGGCCCGCCTCGTTTGAGAATATACCGCGAGCGATGCCCTTCTGCATGGCCACGAATATCGACCCCACCACGCCGCCGGTCATCGCCGCCGGGTTGAACGCGGAACGCACAATGAGCTGGAATGCGTCGAGCAGGTGCGAGATGTTGCCCAGGATGACAAACAGGCACATGACCAGATAGGAGACTGCCATGAACGGCACGATGAACGTCGAGACGGTCGCGATGCGCTGGAGCCCGCCGATGAGCACGAGCGCGGTCGCAATCGTCACCAGCGCGCCAGCCACCACCACGTACGCCGAATACGTCGTGCCGAACAGATGCAGCCCGGTCGCCGCGTCCGAAGGATTGAACGCCGGGTCGAAGAAGCGCTGCACCGCCGACGTGATGCCGTGTATCTGCGTTATCGTGCCTATGCCCAGAATCGCCGCCAGGGTGCCGAAAACCGCGAACATGACCGCCAGCGGCTTCCACCTCTTGCCCAGCCCCTTCTCTATATAATAGAACGGGCCGCCCAGCACCTTGCCGTCCTTGTCCACTTCGCGGTACTTCACGGCCAGCAACCCTTCAGCGTATTTCGTCGCCATGCCGAAGAACGCCGCCACCATCATCCAGAACAGCGCGCCGGGCCCGCCTGTGCCTATCGCCGTCGCCACGCCCACTATGTTGCCGATGCCTATCGTCGCCGACAGCGCCGTGCACAGCGCCCCGAACGCCGACACCTCCCCGGACGCCTCCGCGCCCTTCTCCGTGCGCACCATGTAGTGGAACGCCCTCTTCATGTGGAAGATGTGCTCCATGCGCAGGAACGACGTAAGCACGACGCCCGCCAGCAGAACAGTCAGAATGAGCGGCAGCCCCCACACGTAACCGTCCACCAAATCAACCCATTCGGAAAGCTTCACGAGCCATCCGGCGGAAACTTCTACTGTCGCCGTTTCTGTCATGTCTGCCTCCTTGTCTTGTCTTACGCCTGTTCTTCGCCAGGCTCAAATCATGTTGTTCGCATTGCCGTTCATCGAATTGCCCAGCGCATGGACGATGTTGGACGCGGTGGAATACGCGACGTCGCGGCGGTTGACCATGGACTGGAGGTCAATCATGTCCTCCTGCTGGTCTTGCGCGAGTGTGGTCATCTTTTCCTGCAGGGTCTTGGAGGCCTGCATGCGCTTGTCGTAGGTGTCCAGGCCGTCTGGCAGCTCGCTCGCAGGTATGCCCATGTCGTTGACGAGGAAGTTCTTGGCGGCGGTCCAGACGGCGGCGCCGGTCGCGATTTGGGCGAGCCAGGAGGCGCTTTGCTCCAGCAGCATGGAGTTGGCCGTCATCGTGTTCATCTTGAGGACGCTCTGCGCCTCGTGGGCGGCCGCGGAGCGGATGCAAATCTGCTGGACGAGCTGCGCGAGCGTCAGCCCCTCCGCCAAGTCGCTGTTGTAGAGATTTATGGCCGACGCTCCGTCCGGCGCGTATCTGTTCGTTGCGATCTTTACGCTCTCAATCATTTTGCGCCTCCTTCGACGTGCTACAGGTTGCGGATTAGGTTGGAGCGCGTGTCGCTGACGGCCGTCATCAGGTTGGTGGCGGTGGAATACGACTCGTCGCGGCGGTCAACGAGCTGCTGGAGGCGGCTCATGTCCTTCTGGGCATGGTTGTTCTGGCCGTCAATCTCCGTCTTTATGCGCTGAATGTAGTATTCGACCCATTTCTTGTGCTCGTTTCTCGTCGGGTCGTTGCCGGTCAGCTTCTTGATTGTGGCGGCGGTATTCTCGCTCATGGAGTCGCGCTGCTTGTCGCCGTCGTCGTCGCTCTTGAAAGCGGCCTGCAGGCGCGAGAGGTCCGCCAGAGCCGCCCCCAGCTCGTCGAGCCAGGTGTTGCGGTTGCGTATGCGCGTGGCCATAGGGGCCACTTCGCCCTCCACGGCCACCGCTCGCCGCTCGCTTATAGCCACCATCAAGTCCTGGAAATCTTTCTGCGTGCCGTTGTAGTTGTAGTCGTAGAACTTTATGTCTTCTCCCCAGTTTCTTTCGCTGAGCGTGACTTCCGTGGCGCTGATTGACATGGCTTTCTCCTCCCTGCTACATGTTCCCTATGGTGGCGGCGGAGGCGTCGAGGGATTTTTTCACCACCTTCGACGCCGTCGAAAAGGCGTTGTCGCGCTTCGTCATGAGCGACTGGAGCGTGACAATGTCCTGCTGCAGATTGTTGTCCTCGGTATCTACGGCGTACTGTATGTCGCTCTGCGCCTTGGTGCCTGTCTCGCGCGTGATCTGGTTGTTCGAGACGTTGAGGTATAGGCCGTATTTCGCGAGCATGTTCTTGGCCTTGGAGAGTTCCGTGTCGCTGGCGCTCTTGTCGCCGCGCTCCTGGTTCTTCACTTTCATGCTGGCGACAGCCTTGTTGACGACGGCCAGGGCGTATCCGAGGTCCTCGAGTTTCCGCTGGCGTTCGCGAACGACCTGGCTGACGGCGCCGGCGGACTCTTCGATGGCGACGGACTCTCGGAAGGCGGCGACGGTAAGCGCGGCGGCGTAGTCCTGGTGGGCTACGCCGTCGACGGTGTAATCATACTGCTTGACGCCGTAAACCGAGGCGCCTGCGACCTCTGTCGCCGTTATCAGATTCGGTGTCGCCATGGGCAATTCGCTCCGTGACTCCCCTGTCCCGTCCTGCGCTACGCCTGGATGGCGTCGCGCATGGACTGCGACTCTGCGGCGATAACGGCCTGCATGAGGTCGATGACCGACTGCATGAGCTGCTGGGCGTTGGCGAAGAGGTCCTTCGTCTGGTCGAGCATCTCCTGCTGCTTCTGCTGTTCGGCGCCCCTGCGCGTGGCTTCGGCATTGACGCCGGCCACCACGTTCTGGATGACGTTCTGCATCATGTTGCCGAGCGCGACGTTGATATTGTTGATTGCGCCGAACTTCTCGATTTTGTGAAGCGCGTCCTGGTAGTTGGCGTCGGCGTTGAGCTGCTTGGCGGCGAGCATCGCGTCGCTCTTGGCCTCGGTGATGGCGGTCTTGTACTCTGCGGGCGTCATGAGCCCCTCGCTGGCGAGCTTGTCGGCGGCGTAGGCGTAGGCGACCGCCATGCCCTTCTTGCCGGCGGAGACATCGGCGGCAATGAGGCGGTCCGTGGCGTCGGCCAGGGCCTGGCGGTTCTCCGGCGTATCGTTGGCCTTGACAGCGTCCTTGGCGGCCTGGTAGTCTGCCTTGGCGGTGGCGGAAGCCTCTTTGTAGGCGTTGGCGCTGTTGAGTTTGCGTCCGGTCGTGTTGGTGTAGCTCTCGGCGAAATCGCTCGCTGCGTTGTCGAGGGCGATGCGGTAGTTTTCGCGCTTTTCGGCGAGCGTGGCCTGCTTGGCGGTGTTGTCGTTCTTGGCCTCGATGAACTGCTCGGCGGCGCGGACTTTGGTATCCGCATCGACCAGGTTGGTGCGCTTGGCCTCGACCGTCTGGGTGAGCTGCTGGTATTCCGGCGAGTTCTGGTCGCCCTGGAAGTTGTCTTTGGCCTGCTGGGCCTGGTCGAACTCGGTCTGCGCGGTCGCCTTCTGCTGGCGGAGGTCGGCGATGTCGAAGTTGTCGGGGTTGACGCCCGTGTCGCGCAGCGTCTCGGTCCTGTCGTTGAGCCTGTTCTGCGCTGTCTGCGCCTCGGCGCGCGCATTCTCGAACTGTGCCTTCGGCTCGGCCACCTTCGCGTCGATTGCGTTGGCGACGGAAGTGGATATGTCGATGCCTACTTTCTCACTTATTTCAGCGAGCTGGATGTGTGCGTTCTGCTCGGTATCTGCGCCCTTGAGGACGGTAAGGTGGGTCTGCGCCGCGTCGTTGCCGGAGGCGCCGGCCGCATTGAGCTGCTGCTTGTAGGCGGCGCTCTGGCCGACCAGCATGCCGACGGAGACGCCGGCGGAGAGGACGCCGCAGATGCTGCCGACTACGGCGCCGACGACAGCGGCGTCGCGCTGCGCCTCGGCCTGCGCGATGATGGAGTTCTGGATGGCCTTGTTCTCGGTGTCGCGAAGTGCGCGCGCCGAGTCGCGCTCCTGCTGCGCGACGTCGACCAGCAGCGCCATTAGCGCGTAGAGGTCGAACATGACGCCCTTGGCCTTGGACGCGGTGGTCGCGACTTCGCCGCCGGCGTTTTCGGAGGTCGTTTTCGGCGTCTCCAGGTCGTCGGGCGCGGAGGCTTCGCCGGCGCCCGGCGCGGTGGCAGGCGCATCGGAAATCGTGAGCGACTCGTCGCCGGCGCCCTGCGTCTCCTGCGTCTCCTGGGTCCCCTGCGTTCCCTGCGTCTCCTGGGTCTCCTGGGTCTCCTGCGTCCCCTGCGTCCCCTGCGTTCCCTGCGTCCCCTGCGTCCCGCCTGCTCCATTAAGATTAAGCCCGCCGAGGATGTTCTGCCATAGCGAGGAGCCGACTTTGCTGTCAAATTGCACGTTCATTGTTATGTTCCTTTCTTAGTTGTCTTCGCCCTGTATACACGCCCGGCGCACCGAGGTTACACGCCGGCGCGCTCCGTTTCGCGCGGAGCGCGCCCGCTTTTTACGCCATCTGACCAATCTTGCCGGCTATTTCGCTCTGGGTATCCGTCTCGGACGCCAGGATGTCCGCAATCTGGCCCGTGGCATCCTGTATGGCCTGGAGGATGGCGTTTAGTTCCTCTTCGCTCTCGTCGAGGCGGCGCTGGAGTTCCTGCATGATTTTCTGCAGCTCCGTGGCGTCGGCCTTGGCGTTCTCGGCCTTGTAGTTGGTGACGGTGGAACCGACGCCCGCCGCGAGGCCGCCGATGCCGATGGCTGTGCTCGCGATGGCGACGGCGGACTGCATGGACCTGGCAGCGGCACGGACACCCTCCGAAATGATGCCGCCGACCTTCGAGGCCGTCTCGGCCGTTTTCGCGGCCGCCTTGGCCACGTTTGCCGCGGCTGACACCGTGCCGCCTATGCTCAGGCCCGCCGACAGCGCGATTATCGCCAGGTTCACCGTGAGCGCCGCCAAAATCTGCGCGTTCTTCTTGCTCATGCCGGCGTCCTCCATCGCCTTCGCCAGACTCTCGATAAGCTTGTCCGTCAGCCCCGTCTCGCTGCCAATGAGCGACGCCACGGCGACTGCCGCACCGGCTATCGCGAAGCCCGCCGCCGCGCCGCCGGTAGCTATCGTCGTCACGACCGCCGCTATCACCGACACAATCGCCGCTATCCACCCGAATATGCGGCTGATCGTGCGCGCCTTGGCCGCCTCGTCCATCTTCTCGAGCGACTCGTTTATCTTGTCCAGACGGTCCTTGTGCTCCGTCGAAAGCGTCTCCTTCTGAATCTCGATGCGCTCCTTGGCCATCTCTGCCTGGCGCTCGTCGTTGTCGAGCTGCAGGTAGGCGATGAGCTTCTCGAGGTTGGCCTGGAGAGCCTTTTCGTCGTCGGGGTTGTCGAGCTGCGGGATGCCGACCGCACCCGTCGTCTCGCCCGGAGCCCCGGTCCTGGTCGTGTTCACGGGCGTCACGCTCACTCCCCTGCCGCCAAGAAGGGCCGCGACTTCCTTCGCCGCCTGCGTCGCCGACTGCGTAAGCCCCGCGCCCTTGGCCAGATTCGCCGCCTGGTCCACGTATACGGGCCTCTGCGGCGCCTGCTGGTTGATGCCTTGTATTTCTCCTGCCATTGTCGTGCTCCTTTCTTCTTTTTTTTAAATCCCTCCGGCGCTTGAACGCGCCCTTCTCGCCTTGTCTACACGCTGCGCGACGGAAAGTTACACCGGAGGTAGCGGAATCTTCCGCTACTCTGCCTTGGCGCTACTCGGCCTTGGCCTCCGCTGCCTTCTCGTCCTCGGCCGCGAGCGACGCGAACGCCTCCTCGCCCACCATCGCGCGCAGCTTCTCCGCTTTGGCGCGGTATTCGCGCCCGGTCTCGGTGTCCTTCGGGCAGAACTCGTTGAGCGCCTCCAAGGCGCTCGCCGCGTTGCGCTTGTCCCCCATCGCCAGGTAGCACTCCGCCGCGTGCAGCTGCGGCTTCGGGTCCTTCAAATCAAGAAAAGACGCATAGCCGTACGCCTGCACCGCCCCCTCGAAGTTCTTCTTCACCTGGCGCACCGCCCCGACGCCAATCCAGAACTTCGGGTTCAGATGGTCGAACAGCGCCAGGAAATTGAACAGCTTCTCCGCGTCATCGTACTTCCCCGTGCGGTAGAAGTTGTACGCAAGCGAATACACCGCCTCCATTTCCTCGTTCGTGATGCCCTTGAGCTCCTTGACGGTCGCGCCGTCCCTGATAATCTTCTCTGCCGCTTCCTTAATGTCCGCCTCGGTGATTGTCGCCATGTCTGTCGTTCCTTTCAGATGGGGTTGTTATGGGGTTGATAATGGGGTTGCCTTATGTGGTTTTTGTCTGGTGCAAATGTTTTCTTGCTGCCGGGTGCTACGGCGCTACGCCTTGAGTTCGCGGTTTTCGCCGATGGTGTCGAGGACGACCTCGTCCTGGCGTTCCAGCGCTTCGCGTATGGCCTTGAGCGGGTTGGTCTCGACTTCCTTGAGGGCGTCCTTCTCGAGTTCGGCAGTGGATTTCGGCTTCTCGTCGAACGTGACGTCGTCGGTGTTGGCCTTGGCCTCGAGCGCGGCGGCGATGTTTGCGAGGGCCTTTTCGCCGATGGCCGCCGTCGCCTCGTCAATCTGCGCCGAAATGGACGAAATCTTCGATTCGAGGTCGGCGATGCGCGCCTTGTCGGCCTTCGCGGTCTCCAGCTGCGCCTTGAGTTCCGTCACCTTCTCGGATTCCTGGTCGCTCTCGCGCAGCTCTTTGGCCTTCTCGACGTTCTCCAAGTGGTCCTTGCCTTCCTGGACGGCGCGTTCGACGGCGCGCTCGAGCGACTTGATTTTCGCGTCCATGATGACGCTGGAGAGCGTCGTGTCCGTGATGCCGTATTTGGTGTAGAGTTCCGAGAGTTCCCCTTCCAGCACGTTGGACTGCTCGCCGAGCTCCAGGATTTGGGCGAACGCCTCGGACTGCTCTGCGGTGAGGTTCACGTTCATGCCCTCGAGGAGCGTGAGGACGGCGTTGATGCGCATTTTGGCGACGGACTCTCGCGCGTCTGCGCTCTCGGTCTCGATTTTGGCGACGAGTTTCTCGATGTCGCTCAAAGCGTTGGAGACGGTGAGGCTCTTGCCGGCGAGGATGGGCGTCTGGGCGGTTTCGGCGGCGAGCGGCTGCTCGAGAGCCGCCAGCGGTCTGGCGGAAGCGGTGGAAGCGACTGCGGCGCTGAGATTGGTTATGTCGTTCATGTTTTCGTTCCTTTCTTCTCTGCCGTGGTATACACCTTAAATCATGAAAGGTTTCATCATCATGCCGAATTTTTTCTGGCGCTCCTCTACCTCGCGCTCTGCGTCGGCCGGGCGCATTCCCGCAAGGCCGTGCGGAGCCGCCGCCGCCGCGTACACGTCCGCGCCCGCAGGCTCCTCTTCCTCCAGCGGCTGAAGGCCGCGCCGCTCGAGCTCCCGGTTCGCCATCTCGCGCTGCTCCTCCGTGAAGCGCATCGCCATCACCTGCTCGCGCGTCACCCCCTGCGACTCCAGAAGGCGGTCGGTCTCCGCCAGGCGCAACTCCGCCTGCTCGACCATGCGGTTCGAGTCCGCAATCGTCTTGCGTATCCGAGCGAGGTACGCCTCGACCTCGCGGTTGGAATTCGCGTCCTGCATCCTTTCTCCTTTCACGGTCTACCCAAGCGGCGGCGGCGCGTCACAGCCGCGCTCGCCCTCTCCGCCATGATACGCCTATATTTTACCATATTTCCGAGCGCTCTGCATAGCCAGCTCCGCCGCACCGCCGCCGCAGATGCCGCCGCTACATCCGCTGCCGCTCCTCGACGAGCTCTTCTACTATCGTGCGCTTTTCGGAGGAAAACGAGATGCCGACGAGCGTCAGGCGCTTGCCGGAGAGCGCGTACTTTCCGGCGTAGTCCTTGCCGCGTATCTGCTCCATCGCCTCCGCTGCCGGGCGGTCAAGCTTGAACTCGATTATGTAGATGTCGCCCGGCAAATCCACCACCATGTCCATTCGCCCGTCGTGCGTCTTCACCTCGCCGTTCACGTTCACGCCTATCGAGCGCAGCACGACGTAGCATATCGTCTGCCACATCTGCTCGTTCTGGCGGTCGGTCAGGTCGTATGGGATGTCGGAGAAGAAAGACTTGAGCGCCTTGAGGAACTTCGGCACGTCGTGGTCATAGAGGGCGTCTTCGGCGACGGCGGCGTAGTTCGACACCCTGGAGCGTTCCTGCCCGGTGTACGCGCCGGCGACGTCGCTCATGAAGGAGTTTTCGACTTCCAGGTTCGGCTGCTTCAGGGTGTAGCGGCGCGAGGCGCCGCGCTGGCGGAACGTGTCGATGGTGAGATACCCCGTCTGGAACAAGAGCGTCGCCGCCTTCGGGTCGGTAGGCTCGTAGTTGCCGAGTTCCTCTTCCGCGATGTCGAGACAAGAGAAGTCGAGCGGATGGCGGCGCAGGATTTCGACAAGGAACGTCGGCATGGCCGTGTTCGACCAGTAGTTGGCGAACTTCCGGTTGTTGAAGCACTGCCCGAGCGAAACCGGGTTTATCACGGGCTTCGAGTTCTCCTCGAACCTGTAGCCGTCGTACCACTCCACTATTTTCCCGAACGCGGCCTCGTCCGAGAGGCCGTTCGCTTCGGCGAGGTCGTGGATGCGCCCTGGAAAATACTTCAAGACCTCCTCGTGCGTGTAGCCGAAAAGCGTCGCCGTGCGCGCGTTCATCGTCCAGTCGTTGAGGTTGTTCAAGTCGGAGAAGATGGAGACCTTGGAGAACTTGGAGACGCCGGTCATGAACATGAAGCGCTGCTTGGATTCCAGCGTCTTGATGACGGAGTAGAACGCCTTGAGGGCATCGCGGAATTCGGCGA
>CAMZET010000016.1 GCA_947305825.1 uncultured Verrucomicrobiota bacterium | reverse complement strand
GGATTATGGAATGGAGGAGATTCCGGCGGCGCATCCAGCGGCTAGCGAGATGTCTGGTGGCACCAGACGCATCGCTTGGTGGCACCAGACGCATCGCCTGGTGGCACCAGACGCATCGCTTGGTGGCACCAGACGCATCGCTTGGTGGCACCAGACGGCATCGCTTGGTGGCACCAGACGCATCGCTTGGTGGCGCTAGACGCATCGCTTGGAGGCGGCGCGCGGCAAACCCCGGCACGGACGCAACCGCCCATGCGGCAACGGCGACGGGCCGACCGACTTCATTGTCCTGCCGGGTATCGATTCGTCGCGATTGGCCCGTATTCAGCGCGGCCGCCCGGAAAAGCCATCTGCGAAACCGCTTTTTGCGAGAGTTATTTCCACTTGCGAGTGCTCGGGAATTGCAGTTTCGCCCTCGTTTTCAAGGACCTCGTGTATTTTGTCGCCTAAAAAATGGTGGATCTCCTGTCGCGCAGGCCAATCAGGCGACAGCATCTGCCTCCGCCCCGACCTGCCCTCGCCGCCCGCACCCTGCCTCGCGCTCATCTCATCCCCACCTGTGCAAGAGGCGGCGGGATTTGGTATACTATATGACATTATGTCGCAGCAAGAAGAAGTAAGAGTTCGTTTCGCACCCTCTCCCACGGGGAAAGTACATATCGGCAACATACGAGCGGCCATATACAACTGGCTGTTCGCGCGTCACGTCGGGGGCAAGTTCCTCCTCCGCGTCGAAGACACCGACTTGGAACGCTCGACGCCGGAGGCGATAGAGGCGCTTTTCGACTGCATGAAGTGGCTCGGGCTGGATTGGGACGAAGAGGTTTTCTACCAGACGAAGAACGTCGCGCGTCATCTCGAGGTAGTCGAGCAGCTTCTCGCGACGGGGCACGCCTACAAGGTGGAGAAGACGTCGCGCGATGGCAAGACCGGGGTCGTGACGATGTTCCGGATGCCCAAGGAGGGCGTAATCGAGTACGACGACATCGTGAAGGGGCACATGGCGAAGAAGGCCGAGGACGTGCAGGACTTCGCGATAGTGCGCTCCGACGGTTCGCCGATATTCCACATAGCGAACGTGGTGGACGACATCGACCAGCGCGTGACGCACATCATACGCGGCGACGACCACGTGGAAAACACGTTCAAGCACATCTGCATATTCCGCGCGCTTGGAGCGAAAGTGCCGAAGTACGCGCACCTGTCGATGATAGTGAACCAGCAGGGCAAGCCGTATTCGAAGCGCGACGGCGCGGCGTTCGTGGGCGAGTTCCGCGACCAGGGCTACATTCCCGACGCGCTGTTCAACTATCTGCTGCTGCTGGGGTGGAATCCCGGCGACGATCGCGAAGTGCTTTCGCGCGAGGAGATGGTGAGGCTTTTCGAGCTGGAGAAGGTGCACGTGACGGCGGCGATGTTCGACCTTCGCAAGCTGCAGTGGATGAACGGCGAATACGTGAAGCGGATGCCGCGCGCCGAGTTCGAGGCGGAACTTCGCAAGCGCGTGGAGGCGGCCGGGCTCGCCGTGCCGACCGGCTTCGACATGGCGTTTCTCGCCGACCAGATGCAAGTGCGCACCAAGTTCCTGCGCGACATTCCGGCCAACGTCGAATATTTCTTCACCGACGACTATCCGGTGGACGCCAAGGCTGTCGAGAAGCGCCTGCGCAAAGAGGGCGTGAAGGAGACGCTCGCCGATTTGTCGGCGCGGTTGGCGGCGGTGCCGGAGGGAGAATGGAAGGCGCCGCGCCTGGAGGCGCTGGTGAAGGAGCTCTCGCAGGGCAACGGCATGGGCCCGTGGGTCCATCCGGTGCGCGTGGCCGTCTCCGGCCGCATGGAAGGGCCGGGCCTCTTCGAGATGCTCGAACTCCTCGGACGCGAACGCACTCTCGCGCGCATCGCCAAGGCCGCCGCCTCGCTATGAAGACGCTGCTCGTCGGATACAAGGCCGCCGACCTCGACCGCCGCTTCCTCGCGAAGTGCGGCGAGGTCACGTGCCACGTACTCGACATATACCACCGCCACGCCATCGAGAAGACGCACCACGTAAAGGCGGTGTGTTCGCCGCATCTGCCAGAAGGCGAGTGGGACAGGATTTTGCTGCGCACCGGGCCGAAGCTGATGAGCGGCGAGCTCGCTCTAGACCTCTTGCAGGAATGCCGGCGCGTCGCCGGCCCGGGCCGCGAGAACGCTGTCGAAGTCGATTTCGTCGGGCGCGAACGCGACCGCAACGATTTGGTGTCGAAGGTGTTCGGCAAGGATGCGCGAGAGCGCTCGTTCGCCGCGAAGTACACCGCGTCCGTGCCGGGCGCAAAGCCCATTTCGCTCGTGTCCTATCCCGGCTGCTTCTGCCACCGCCGAACTGACGAAGGCGGGCTCGCGCTCGCGGAGACGGCGGTGCGGCTCCTGCGCGAAGACGCCGCCGCTTCCGCCGCTTCCGCCGGCGGCGGGAGGCCGCTGCGCCTGCTGGACATGGGCTGCGGCAACGGCCTCGTCGCTTTCCTCGTCGCGTCCGCTGTCGACGGCGTCGCGCCCGTGCTGGTGGACTCTCATTCGCGCGCCGTCGAGGCCGCGCGCGAGAATGCCGCCGCGCTCGGCATCGACGCCGAAGTCATCCTCGCAGACAACGGCACGCCGCAGCGCCTGGACGGCACGTTCGACGTGTTCGTCGGCAATCCGCCCTACTACAGCGAATACAGGATAGCGGAAGTGTTCTGCGAGACGGCGCGGCGGGCGCTCAAGCCCGGCGGCCTCTGTCTGCTCGTCTGCAAAAACGAGGCCGGCCTGCGGCCCGTCGTCGCCAACTATTTCGACGCCATAGAAACCATTCCGCGGCGAGGCTATGCGGTATTGCGCGCCGTGAAGGGCGGCTGAAACTCCAGGCGTCCGC
Organism: uncultured Verrucomicrobiota bacterium; assembly: GCA_947305825.1. The sequence continues at coordinate 10,382 of CAMZET010000016.1, read as the reverse complement.
GCCGGAAAGGAACACACACGTGAAACAAGGACTGGCAAGCCTGATAAAGCGCTACTTCCCCATATCGAACAAGTGGTTCTACGAAGAAGTGGAGCGGCGGCGGCGCGCCGAAGAGCTCCAGCGCGGCGAAGTGCGGGCTGTTTCGGCGAAGATGGACGCGCTCGCCAAGGCGGTGGCCTCGCTCGATGCGCGTTCTGCCGCCGCCGCCAAGGCGCTCGGCGCCTTCCCGGAAAGCGCCGCCGCCTCGCTCAAAGCCGTAGAAAACAAGGTCAACAACATTCGCGGCGTGCTGGACAGGATGGAAGACCGCCAGCGCTACATCGCGCACTTGATGGAGGCGAAGGCCGGAGCCGCGCCGCTCGACGCGCTGCGGCTCTATTTCATCGAAGTGACGTACAAGCGCGAGTTTTCGTTCGGCTCGTGGCCGAGACGCCTGCATTGCTGCGTCATGGCCGAAAGCGAGGGGCATCGCGGCTGGGGCGAGGCGTGCATACCGCCGGGGAACTACACGTCGGAGGAGGCGGTCGAAATCACGTCGCGCTCCTTCGCGCCCTGGCACGGCGTCAGCCTCGACGAGGCGCGTTTCCTCGTCGAAGCCAGACGCGGCCGGACGAGAGACCGCATCCTCGAAGCCCTCGACTTCGCGCTTGTCGACGTGGCCGCCCGCCGAAAGGGCGTCTCCGCGCTTTCTTTCCTCGACGCCGTCTCCAAGGGAACGCCGGACTACGCCGTGCCGCCGCTCAGATGCATTCTGCAGAAAGACCCGGCCAAAGCCGCCGAACTCGCTCGCGACGCCGCCGGCTCGCACCTCAAAATCAAGCTCTTCGGCGACAATGTTCACGACTACACCCTCGTCAAGGCCGTCCGCGCCGCGATTGGGCGCGACTGCTTCCTGGTCGGCGACGTCAACATGGGCTACACGCCGCTCGCCGGCTGCGAGGCCGACCTCGCAAGAGCGCTCTCCAACCTCCGCGACGCCGGCCTTTCCGCTTGCGAAGACCCGGCGGAATTGTCCTGGCAGGGGCTGGAATCGCTGCAGAAGGCGTTGCCGGACCTCGCGATAATCCCGGACGAGCCGATGCGCCCGGCATACAAACTCGCCGCGACAATCAAGCCAGTGCAAGGGCACATCTACAATCTCCATCCGAATTGCATGGGGTCGGTTTCGTCTACGGTGGCGCTCGCCAAGCGCATAAATGCCGCCGGCGCCGGCGTCATGATTGGCGACTCCAGCCTGATTGGGCCCGGCTGCTGCGCCTGGCAGCAAATCGCCTGCGCCGTCAAGGCCAGATGGTGCGAGGCCCTCGAAAAGCCAGAAGAGTCCTCCGCGTTCACGGACGCGATAATCCGCAACCCGGTCGAAACGCTGCCGGACGGCCGCCGCCGCCTCGCCCGCAACACGAAGGGCTTCGGCCTCGAAGTCGACCTCGACAGGCTCGCCGCCAACTCCTTCGCCGTCATCGACGTTTGACACGCAACAGCGACAGCGCACATTTACGCAAATGAACAAGCCACTCGTTTCAGTAATCGTCCCGGTCTACGACGTCGAGCAATTCCTGCCGCAGTGCCTCGACAGCCTCGTCGCGCAGACTTTGCGCGACATCGAAATCATATGCGTGAACGACGGCTCGCCCGACGCCTCGGGCGAAATCCTCGCCCGCTACGCCGCACAAGACCCGCGCATCATCGTCATCGACCAGCCGAACGCCGGCCTCTCCGTCGCCAGAAACAACGCTCTCGACCGCGCTTCCGGCAAATACGTCTCCTTCGTGGACAGCGACGACGCCTTGAAGCCCGACGCTCTCGAAACGCTCTACAACCGCTGCGAGGCCGATTCGCTCGACCACGTGATTTTCGCCGCGCAGGTTTTCTACGACGGCGCGTATTCGGTCGAGAAGGACGTCTGGACCCCGTATTACACCCACAAGCACAAATACGGCGAGATAAAGAGCGGTCCCGAGGCGTTTGCGGATTTGGTGCTGAACAACGACTACGTTTACGCTGCGCAGCTGCGCTTCTCGCTGCGCAGCCGCATCGAGACGGAGAAGCTGCGCTTCTGGCCGGGGATGATACACGAAGACAATCTTTTTTCGTTCATCAACGACCTGACGGCGCATCGTGCGCTGGTGATGGACGAGAAGCCGTACCTTTTCCGCAAGCGCGCCGACTCGATTACGACCGGCACGGTGAAGCTAAAGCACGTGGCGGGCTATCTTCTCGCATTCATGGAAAGCCTGCGCTATATGCAGGGCAAGACGTTTGCGCCGCGAGTGATGCAGGCGATAGAGAAGGATTTGAACAGGAAATACCGCACAGCGTGCCGTGACTACGCGAAGATTTCGGAGGAGGACCGCGCGGTGCCGCTGCCGCCGTTCGCCGGGCTGCCGTGGCATATCGCCCGCGAACCGCTGCGCAAGGAATGGCGCCCGGTGCTTTCCTCGCGCTCGTTCCCGCGCCCGACGGTCTCCGTGATAATTCCGGCGTTCAACGCCCAGGCCCACATCGTCGAATGCATCGAATCCTTGCGCTCGCAGACGCTCCAGGAATTCGAGGTGATTTGCGTGGACGACGCATCCACGGACGACACGCCGGCGCTGCTCGACATGATGGCGCTTCTCGACAGGCGCGTTAAGGTTCTGCGGGGCGAAGAGCGCGGCGGCGGCGGCGCGGCGCGCAATTTCGCCATGCGCTTCGCTTTCGGCGAGTTCCTCGCCTTTTTCGACGCCGACGATTTCGCCGCGCCGCGCTTCCTCGAAAACATGGTCGCGCTCGCCCGCCGCGACAATGCGGACGTCGTGCTCGCGCCTTCCCGCCGCTACAGCGAAGCGAAGCGCGAAGTCGTGCGCACGACGGCATTCTCGCCGGACGTGCTGGCAGCGGCGGCGGCCGGCCCTGTCAGCGCGCGTTCCGAAGCCGTCGCCCGCCGCGCACTCCTCGACTTCGGCAACCAGCCCTGGGCTAAACTCTTCCGCCGCTCCTACGTGGAGCGCATGAAGCTTTCGTTCCAGCCCATCCAACGCGCCAACGACCTGTATTTCGTCAATCTCGCCATCGTCCTGGCAGACCGGCTCGCGCTTCTCCAGGCGGACGGCTGCGAAAACGCGCTCTATTCCTATCGCGTGGACGCGCCCGGCACGTGCCAGGCGACGAACGACGAGACGCCGACGCTTTTCCTGGACGCCTGGCGGGCGTTCGCGCGCGAAGCCAGGGCGCGCGGCGCGATGAGCCCGGCCCTGGAACTTTCGCTCGCCAACGCCGTCTGGGGCGGCGCTCTCTTCACCATGGCTCGCCTGGCTGACGACGCCGCCAAGATGCGCCTCGCCCGCGCTTTGCGCAAATGGGCGTTGAAAGAGTTCGCCATCGACGCCTTGACGCAGGAGACGTGCTTCAACCGGAAGAAGTTCGAGGAATTGGAACGCTTCCGCGCTTCCGGCTGGCAGATGTTCGACGGAATCGCGTAGCATGGAACCGGGCAACGAGGCGTTCGCGGCGCGTTCGGCTGCGCTTCTGGGAGGCGAGGGCATGGCGCGCCTTTCGTCGGCGAGCGTGGCCGTGTTCGGCCTCGGCGGCGTCGGCGGCTGGTGCGCAGAGGCTCTCGCACGCTCCGGCGTCGGAAGGCTTGCCTTGATTGATTTCGACCGCGTCGCGCCATCCAATCTCAACCGACAGATTATGGCGGGGCGCTCCACCATCGGCGAATACAAGGCCGAAGCGCTGGCGCGTCGCTTAGCGGACGTCGCGCCCGCCTGCTCGCTCGACGTCCGCTGCGATCGCTTCTGCGCCGATACCGCAGACTCCTTCAATCTCGCCGCATACGATTTCGTCGTGGACGCAATCGATTCCGTGGACTGCAAGGCGCTGCTGATTTTGCGGACGCTCGCCGAGGAGAATACCGCGCTCGTCTCGTCGATGGGAGCCGCGCTGCGCCTCGACCCGCAGCAAGTGCGCATCTCCAAGTTCCGCAAAGTGGCCGGCGACGGCCTGGCGCGCGCTTTGCGCAACCGTTTCCGCCGTTCGCTCGGCGACCTGCCGCGCCGCGACTTCGACTGCGCCTGGTCGACGGAACCTCCACTCCAGAGCCTCGTGCCGGGCGAGAAGGGCTCGATTGTCACAGTGACCGCCGCTTTCGGCCTCGCCATCGCCGCCCATGTCATCCGCTCCCTCGTTCATGGCGCCGGCGGCAAAAGCGGCGTGCTATGCGCCGTCGGCGAAGATTTGGTATAATACACGCATTCAAGGGAAAAGCATCATGATAGACATCAAGAAATTACGTGAAGACTACGAGGCGACGGTGGCCGCGCTGGCCAGGCGCGGCGTCGAAGAAGAGAAGTGCGCCCGCGCGAGAGACCTGGACGCCAGACGTCGCTCCCTCGTCGGCGAAACCGAGACTCTCAAGGCAAAACGCAACGCCGCTTCAAAGGACATCGGACGCATCGCCAAGGAAGGCGGCGACATCGCCGCCGCAAAGGAAGAAATGCGCAAAGTCGGCGACAGGATTGCCGAAATCGACCGCGAACTTGCGCAAGTCGAGAATGACCTCCGCGAAGCGCTCCTCATGATTCCCAACATCCCGGCGCCGGAAATCCCGACAGGCCTCGACTCCTCCGCCAACAAGGTCGTCAGGTTTGTCGGCGAATGGAAAGACCCGGATTTCCCCATTCTGGACCACATGGCCGTCGGCGAGAAACTCGGGATTTTCGACTTCCCTCGCGGCGTAAAACTCACCGGCACCGGCTTCCCCATCATCCTCGGCCAGGGGGCCAAGCTCCAACGAGCGCTAATCCAGTACATGCTCGACGTGCACTGCCGCGAGCAGGGCTATACCGAAATGCTCCCGCCTTTCGTCGTGAACTCCGACTCCATGACCGGCACCGGCCAGCTCCCGAAGTTCGCCGAAGACCTCTACCATTGCCAAATCGACGACTTCTGGCTCATCCCGACCGCCGAAGTCCCGGTCACGAATTTCTACCGCGACGACATACTTTCCGCGAAAGACCTGCCAATCAAACTGACGGCCTACACGCCGTGCTTCCGGCGCGAGGCGGGTTCTGCGGGGAAGATGACGCGCGGAATGCTGCGCGTGCACCAGTTCGACAAGGTGGAGATGGTGAACTTCGTGCATCCGGACACGTCTTTCGCGCAGCTTGAGACGCTTGTGAAGGAAGCGGAGGCGATTTTGACCGGGCTCGGGCTGCATTTCCGCGTGCTGGAGCTCTGCTCCGGCGACATGGGCTTTTCGGCGGCGAAGTGCTACGACCTGGAGCTCTGGGCGCCCGGCGAGAAGCAGTGGCTGGAGGTCTCGAGCTGCTCGTGCTTCACGGACTACCAGGCCCGCCGCCTGAACTGCCGCTTCCGCGACGCCGACGGCAAGACGAAACTCGTGCACACCCTCAATGGTTCCGGCGTCGCGCTGCCGCGCCTCATGGTTGCGCTTCTCGAGCAGCACCAGAACGCGGACGGCTCGGTGACGATTCCCGAAGTCCTGCGTCCGTACATGGGCGGAGTCGAGCGGCTTGAGCCGAAGGCGAAGTAAGGCTATCGCCGTCATGCGCCGCCGGAAGGAAGCGAAGCCATGATGCGCTTTGCCGTGATAGGCCACCCCGTGGCGCATTCGCTCTCGCCTGCGATGCACGCGGCCAATTTCGCCTCGCTCGGGCTCGACGCCGAATATTCGAAGTTCGACGTGGAACCCGGCGGCGTGGCGGCGTTCGTTCGCGCACGCCGCGACGAAGGGTACGTCGGGCTGAACGTGACTGTTCCGCACAAGAAAGCGGTGCTGGCGCTTCTCGACGCGCCTGACGAATCGGTGCGGCGCTACGGCTCGTGCAACACCTTGAAGTTCGAGGCGGACGGCACGATTTCAGGCAGCAACACGGATGTCGCCGGATTCCTGTCGTGCCTTTCTGCGCATGGTGTGGCGCTTTCCGGGGCGCGGGTTCTCGTCGTAGGCTGTGGGGGCGCGGGGAGCGCTCTCGCTAAAGCGTGCGTCCTTGAAAGGGCGGCGGCGGTATCCGTGTCGGCGCGCACCTTCGCGACGGCACGAGAGCTCGCCGTCTCGCTCGCGGAACTCGCCGCGATTGAAACGACCGGAACATCGGCGGCGGCGGTGCCGGCGGCGGACGTCGGTGCGCTCTACGCGGCAGCATGCGCTGCCGACGTCATTGTGAACGCGACGCCGGTAGGTTTGCAGCCTGGCGACGGGAGCGTGGTCCCAGCTGGCGCGTTCCGCAAAGGGCAGTTCGTGCTCGACATAATTCCGACGAGGGAGCTGCCGCCGACTGCGGCGGCGGCGCTCGCGGCCGGCGCAAGCGCGGCGGGCGGCCTGGAGTTCCTGGTGGAGCAAGGTGCGCGCTCGTTCGAAATCTGGACCGGCCTGAAGGCGGACCGCTCGGCGATGCTCGCCGCCGTGGGGGCTTGCGCACGATGAGCGCGGGCGGCGCCATAGCCAGGCTGCGCGCTCGTTTTGGCGACCTCTGGTGGTGGTCGGCCATCATTTTCGTTGCGTGCCGCTCCGGCGACGCGATACAGGCGTTCGCCGGGCTTTGGCTCGTGCCGAAAATGGTGGGCGAGGCGGAACTCGGCGCCGCGCTCCCGCTGCTGCAATTCTCCTCTGTCTTCGCGCTCCCGCTTTCCATCGTCACCATTCCGTTTTCGCGCTGGCTGTCGATTTATTCGGTGCGCGGCGAATACGGGAAAATAAAGCGAATGCTGTCAATCGTGTTCTGGGGAGCGGGAGCCGTGTTCGTCCTGTCGATTCTGCTGGCGCGGTTCGTGCTGCCGGCGTATTTCGAGCGACTTCGCGTCGCCGAGGGGTCGCTCGGCATCCTCCTAATCGCCGCCGGCATCGCCGGGCCTCTGTCGAGCGTCTTCACGTCGTCGCTGCAAGGGTTGCGGCGTTTCGGCGCGGTCGCGGTGTCGAACGTGGTCGGGGCTCCGCTGCGCCTCGTCGTCCTGCTCGTCGCTATGCCGTTCCGCGCGCTTTCCGGCTATTTGCTGGGCCAGATTGCGGCGCCCGCCGCCACGACGGCCATCGCCCTCGCCTCGCTGCGCCGCGACCTCGGCGCAAAAGTCCGCTCCGTCGCGCTAGGACGCCGCGACCTCGGCGAAATGCTCCGCTATACTTGGCCTGTCGCGATAAGTTCCGTCGTCGTCTGCCTCGCTTCCGCTTGGCAGGCGCTTCTCATTCGCCAGCGCCTCCCGGAAGTCGAGTCCGCTGCGTTTTACGTAATTTCGCGCCTGGCGGAGACTGCGGCCTACGCCGGCACGACGATTACGCTTGTGATGTTCCCTCTCGCGGCGGAAGCGAAAGAGCGCGGCGACGTTCGCGGAGAACTCGCATTGCTGAAGCGCGTAATTCTGGGTTCGTTCGCGCCCGGCGCGGCCATCGCGCTTGTTTTCGCGTTTGCGTCGCGCCAGATTTTTTCCCTCGTGAGCGTCTGGGAACCGTACGCGCAATACGCGCCGCTGACCGCGCTGCACACGCTGCGCACGGCGCTTGGCTCCGCCCTCGTCGTCACCGGTCTCTTCGAAATGGCGGCCGGACGCTTCAAGTATCTTGTCGTGTATCTTCCGATAGTCCTTTTCGAGACTGGCGCGCTCGTCGTTTTGACTGGCTGGGGCGCGGTCGAGCCATACGCGCCGCAATGGATGACGGATGCAGTGGCCGCGCTCGCGCCGGCGAGGCTTTCATTTTTCGTCAAGTGGCTGTTCGCGTCCGCCGTGCTGCAGGCTGCGGCGCTTGTCGCGTTCTTTGCCGTCCGCGCCATCCGCTCTCGCCGGCGGCAGCTGGCCGTTTGTCCCTCTCCCACCACAACTTCCACCTCCACCTCCACACCCTCGCGAAAGGCTCGGCAACCATGACATCGACGGTATATATCGCAAAGAACGTATACGGCGGCGACGGATTAGGCCGTCTTGGCGACGGGCGTGTCGTGTTCGTGCCGGGTGCGTTCGCCGGAGAACAGGTGAAGGCCGAAATTGTCGAAGAGCGCAGCTCCTTCGTCAAGGGGCGGCTCGTGGAGGTCGTAGAACCGTCTCCGGACCGTACCGGCGAAGGGCCGAAGCCCGTGCCGGGAATGGTCTACGCGAACTTGTCGCCCGCCGCGGAACTGCGGGCGAAGGAGCAGCAGCTTCGCGAGGCGCTGGAGCGGGCGAGGCTCGTCAAGCCCGGCGACGACGCGCTGTTCCGCCCGATGGTGCAGTCGCCCAATATTCTCAACTACCGCAACAAGGCCGTATACCATTTCGCGACAGTCCGAGGCGCGCGGGCGCACAGCCCGGCGCAGGGCGTCGTCATGGGCTACATGAGCGAGCCGGGCCACACCATTCAGGACGTGCTGAAAGATCCTCTTGCGCGCCCGGAAATCAATGCCGCGCTCCCCGCCGTCCGCAGCCACCTCACCTCGCTGCTCACGCAAGGCTCGCCCGTCGTGCGAAGGTCCATCGAAGCGAAGGAGACGGTCACGGTGCGCTGGAGCGCCGCAAGCGGCGTCAAGTGGTGGATTGGCGATGCTCCGCAAGACGTCGTAGTGAAGGAGACTTCGCTCGGCAAGGTCTACGAAGTTCCGGCCGACGGTTTCTGGCAGATGAACCCCGAGGTCGGCGAAGCGCTGACGAAGGCCGTCGTGTCGGAATACTCGCGCTTCGCCGACGAGGCTCCGGAAGTCCTCGACCTCTATTGCGGGGTTGGCGTGCTTGGGCTTTCGTGCAAGCCGCGCAAGCTGACCGGCATCGAGTCCGGCCGTCGGGCAATCGAGTTCGCGAAAAAGAACGCCGCGCTTTTCCCTGGCGTCGAAGCGCGTTTCTTCGCCGAGCGCGTCGGGCCGAATATGCGCAAGATGCGCATACGCGACACGGCGGCGGTAATCATCGACCCGCCGCGCAGCGGCCTGGAGCGCGGCGTCGCCGCCTTCATCGCCGGTTCTCGCGCCAGGCGCGTCATCTACGCTTCCTGCGACCCCGCCACCATGGTCCGCGACCTAAAGGAACTCGCCCGCGCATTCAAAATCGCCTCGGTTTCCTCGTTCAACATGTTTCCGCGCACTGCGCGCTTCGAGGCGCTAGCCGTCCTTGAAAGGGCGCGTTAGTCTTCGCGCCACGATATGTACCGCACCTTCGAGTCTCGCACGTAGCATTCCGCGCTCACTTCGTGCTTCATGCCCATCGACTCGCCCGTGATTTTGATTTTGTAAATCGTCGTGTCGTCCGGCTCGAAGGAAAGATACTGGTTGGCCTCGCTGCCGACCTCCTCGTCCTGGTCGTCCACGCGCTTGTTCAAGTCCTGCCAGTCCTTGAACGGCCACCAGGAGCGCGTCTCGTCCACGTCGTAGTCTTCGGGCATGGTGCGCAGCGCGTTGAGGATGGCCTGGGCGACGACGTTCGCCTCTTCCAGCGCTTCTTTGTCTTCGGCGTCGCCGTAGACTCCGGGAATCGTAATCAGCGTGTCGACTGACGTCTGGTCGTTGAGGATGATTTTCGAGGAGCCGACGGTGGTGAAGAGATGTTCGATGCCTTTGACGTGGATTTGCGAGTCCTTCTTTTCCCAAGGGTTGAGGACGCCGCCGGTCAAGACGGCTGGATATTCGCGCCATCCGCGCAGATAGGCGAGTTCGTGAACGTCCGGGATGGGGCCGTTGCGCGGGCGGCGGCGGTCTTCCTCGTCGATTTTCTCCTCTTCCTCGTATTCTTCGTACCACTTGCGTTCGGCGCCGGCTTCCTCGCCGTCGATGGCGGTCACGGTGTCGTCCTCGTCGCGCCAGTCGTCCCACGAAGCTATCAAAATGTTCCAGAGGTTGATGGTGCCGTCCTTCTCCGTCGCCAGTTCTTCCGGTATGCCGTGGGACTGGAAAATCATCCACCACCTTTCCATGTACTTGTTGTCGCCGCCGCCTTTGTACAGGTTGTTTATGTTGATGACGCCCTTGCTGCCGGAATTGACGGATTGTATTTCGACGGTGACGGTGCCGCCGTCGGGGTCGTCGGCGTCGAGGACGAGCGGCCCGATGGTGCACTGCCCACGTTTCAAATCCTGTTTCTCCCGAACCCAGCGGTCGTCTTCGAGGAGCGATTCGATGTCCTGGTCCTTGTTCCAGTCCGGCGCGTCCTTGTATTTGAGGAGGACGACCTCGGCGACGGCCTGGCCGGCGTCGGTAAGGCGGTTGACGCGGTTGCGTTCGCGGACGTAGACATTGACGCCGCTCTGCTGGTGGGCCTCGTAGGCGAACGAAAGCACCATCACGGACAATATGGCTATTGTCCAGAGAGCCATGAGAAGAGCGCCGCCGTTGCGCATCGATGCGTTGCGAGTCGTCATCTTGCCGCCCCTCCTGCCGGCGGCGGCGGTGCGCCGCCGCCCCCCGCGCCGCCTCTTGCGCCGCCTCTTG
>CAMZET010000015.1 GCA_947305825.1 uncultured Verrucomicrobiota bacterium | reverse complement strand
TCCAGGCGCGGTGGTTCATTTCGAGCTGGAAGGAGTAGCCGGCGCTGGCGACGGAGGGGAGGTCGACTTTTTCGAAGGCGGAGCGCGACCAGGCCTTGAAGCCGCCGGTGGGGTCGGCGATGGGCATTCCGGTGACGGCGCGGATGAAGATGCCGCCTGCGCGGGAAATGAGGCGGCGCTTGAAGGGCCAGCCCGGCGTGGAGCCGCCCGGCACGTATCGCGAGCCTATGACGAGGTCTGCGTCTTCCGCCAGCAGCCTCGGCAGGTCGTCCGGGTTGTGGCTGAAATCGCAATCCATCTGAACGACCTTGGCGGCTCCCAGCTCGAGCGCGCGCTGGAAGCCGGCGACATAGGCGCGGCCCAGCCCCTCCTTCGTCTGGCGGTGCAGGCAAGAGACGCGCCCGGAGGACTTGGCGGCGAGCGAGTCGATTAGTTCGCCAGTCCCGTCGGGCGAATTGTCGTCGACGAACAAGAGCCGCGCGCCTGGCGCGGCGCGAAGGACGGCATCCGCCATGAGCGCGACGTTTTCGCGCTCGTTGTATGTCGGGATGACTATTATGGCGCCAGGGAAGTTCACCTGAAGAGTTCCTTGTAGATGTCGGAAGGCTCGGCCATTCGGCCGGGGCCGACGGAGCCGCAGGCGAGGGCGCCTTCGTGCGGGGAAATGACGAGGACGCCGCGCGAGCGCAGCACGGCGATGTTTTCCTGCGTCGCCGGGTTGGTCCACATTCCGTCGTTCATGGCCGGTGCGACGACAATCTGCGAACGTGTCGCCAGCAAAAGGGACGAGAGCAGGTTGTCGGCGAGGCCGAAGCGCATTTTCGCGATGGTGTTGGCGCTTGCCGGGGCGACTAGGACGAGGTCTGCCCACTGTGCGAGGGAGACGTGGCCCGGCTGCCATTGCGCCGGGCGCTCGAACGTGCCGACATGGACCGGGTTGCGCGAAAGAGTCTGGAACGTAAGCGGCGTGACGAACTGGCAGGCGGCATCGGTCATGACGACCTGCACTTCGGAGCCGCCGCGCACCAGCAGCCTGACGAGTTCCGCCGCCTTGTAGGCCGCAATCGAGCCGGTGACGCCGAGCAGCACCTTTTTCGCGCCGCTCATGACGCGCTCCCCGCGCCGCGCATCGCGGCTATCGCCGAGCCCATGTCGGCCTGCCGGAAGAGATAGCTGCCCGATACGAGCTGGTTCGCGCCGGCGTCCAGTGCCTCCGCTGCCGTCTTGTCGTTTATCCCGCCGTCCACCATGATGTCCAGCGACGGGCACCGCTCGCGCACCCATCCGATTTTAGGCAGGCATTCGCCGATGAACTTCTGCCCGCCGTAGCCCGGATGGACGGTCATGACCAGAACTTCGTCGACCTCGGCCAGGAACGGTTCGAGTTCCTCCACTGGCGTCTCCGGGTTCACGGCAATCGCCGGGCGGATGCCAAACTCGCGTATGCGGCGCAGCGTCGCGGTCTTGTCGCAAGACGCCTCGACGTGGATTTGCAGAGTCTGCGCGCCCGCTTTGGCGAACGCCTCGACATACTGGTCGGGGCGGGTCATCATCAGATGCACGTTGCGGAAGAAGCCCGGTTCGACGCGGCGCGAGAGCGCGACTATGTCCGGGCCGAACGACATGTTCGGCACGAACGTCGGATCCATTATGTCGATGTGCAGGGCGTCTGCGCCTGAATTGGCGGCGCGGGAGATTTCGTCGGCCAGGCGCCCGAAGTCGGCGCCCAGCAGTGATGGGAGTATTTGGATTTGCATCATGCGTACAGATTTACGCGCGTCTTGAGGTAGTCGTCCTGTTCCATTATCCAGTTGGTGAAGAGGTCGTTGAGGTCGCCTCCCTCTAGCGTCTCGCGCAGTTCGGAGGAGCCGAAGAGCTTGTCGAGCCATTCAGGTCTCGCGCCGATGGAAATCTGGCGCGGGTAGAGCTGCGACATGGCGGAGAAAATCATTACGCCTGCGGTGACGGGGTAGAACGCGGAGGCTCGCGGGACGGTGAGCAATATGCCGTTTAGAGCCAGTCCCTTGTACGGCCCGCCTTTGGGCGCGTAGCGGTAGGGGCGCATCTGCACGCCGCACGTCTCGAGGCCGGGCCCGAGAGCCTTCGTGAGCTTGCGCGAGTCTAGCCAGGGCGCGCCTATGACGCGGAACGCCATCGAGCCGTCGCGGTCGCAGTCGATGGCCGGGTACGCCTCGGTGAAGACGGTCATCGGATACGTGACGGCGTTGTCCCAGGAGCGTATGGAAGGGCTGGGCGGCACGAAGTTCTGCCACGGCTGGTTGTCGCGGTGCGACCAGTCGACCATCTTGATTACTTCGAGGTCGAGGTCGAGCCCTTCGGCTTCCTTTATCCATATGGCCTCTTCGCCTGGCGTCATGCCGTGGCAGAGCGGCACGTTGACTGGCGCGACGAAGGACGCGAACTCCGGCTTGCGCATGGGGCCGTCGAGGAAGCCGCCCATGGGAATCGGGCGGTCCACCACCGTGACGGGGATGTTCGCCTCCGCGCAGGCCTCGAGCGTGAGCTTGATGGTGGCGAGGTAGGTGTAGCACCTGACGCCGAGGTCGCAGAGGTCGATGACCATGCGCCCGATGCCCTCGAGCATTTCGGGGGTCGGCTTGCGCGTGTCGCCGTAGAGGGAGTGGATGGGCCTGTTCCAGAAGGGGTGCCAGGCGCTGTGGGTCTTTTCGCCGGCGGCGGACATTCCGAAGAAGCCGTGCTCGGCGGAGAAGAGGGCCTTGATGCGCTTGTCGAACGGCTTGACAAGGCGGCTCATGGTGGAGGTGGCCTGGAGGGTCAAGAGGCCGAAGGGTTCGTCCGATTTGCCGAGGGATCCTATCAGGGCGTCGAAGTTGACCATATGTCTCCTTTCTGAAAGTGTCAGGCGTCGAGGTCGACTCTCAAGGAGCCGATTTCGGAAGCGGTGTTGAAGATGGAAGGGTCGCGTTTGGCGGCGACGAGCCTGTCGGAGGCTGCGGAATGGAGCCAGACGGCGCTTGAGGCGGAGAGGAAGGCGTCTGCCTTCAGGTAGGCCCATCTGGCGCCGATGGCGCCGGCGAGGAGGTCGCCCATGCCGCCGAGGGCCATGAAGGGGTTTCCGGCGCGGTTTTCGTATGAAGCGGCGCCGTCGGCGGCGACGACGAGGGTGCGCGGGCCCTTGAGGACGACGGTGGCGCCGTATCTGGAGGCGATTTCGCGGGCGGCGGCGGCGCGGTCGCGGGCGACTTCTTCGCGGCGCGTGCCGAGGAGGTTGGCAGCCTCGCCTTCGTGCGGGGTGAGCACGAGTTCCTGACCGGCGGCGGGGTCGTAGCCGCCGAGCTTGCCGTACCAGCCGGCGAGGATGGCAAGGCCGTCGGCGTCCAGGACGAAGCGTCCCGGGCTTCCGGACAGCAGGCGCGTGACGATGACTTCGGCGGCGACGCTCTTGCCGAGCCCCATACCGATTACGGTGACGTCGGCCTTCGGCGGCACGCACGTCGCGGAGAGTTTCGTGAAGGTGGCTTCCGGGACGAGCGTGGCGGCGCCCAGACGCGAGGCGTCCGGCACGACGAGGTGGACGAGACCCGCTCCGGCCGCGCGTGCGCCAAGCGCGGCTATCACGGGCGCGCTTATGTACCGCCCGGAACCGCCGACTACCGTCACCGTCCCGACCGTGTACTTGTTCGACTCCGCCGGCCGCGGACGGAACGCGCTCTTTAACTCGCTTGGTGGGTTCATGTCTTGCTGCCGCATATTATACCAAAATATCGCATCTTTTGCCTAGCAGTCGGACAAACAAAGGCGTCGTCCGTCTTGCCAGAGCGCTATTCCATCGGTATGGCCCAATCGGAGGAGGTGTTGCCGATGCGGACGGGGATGCTTGCCTCGGCGGGTCTGGCGGCTTGCGGCTGGGTCTGGCGCTGCGGGCCGATTACCTGTTCCGGCGTCAGCGAAAGGATGTCGTCGTCGTCGAAATAGCGAATGGCGCCGTCGTCGGCCTGCACGGGCGGAGCCGCCGGTGCCGTGGCTTGCGCTGGCGCAGTCGCGGTTGCGCGTGGCGCGGCCGTTGGCGTCTGCGGCGCCTGCGCGGCGGCGGACGCCTCGGCGTGATGGCGTTCGAGCGCCTCGATTTCGGCGTCGATGGCGGCGGCGTCTTCGTCGTCGTCGAGTATGGCGAGGACGGAGTCCGGGACGGTGACGGGTTCGGGGCGCTCGAGGCGCGGCGCGGCCGGCTTGGAGTTCACGCGCGGCTTTTCGTAGAGTTCCGGGTAGAGGCGGCGGCGCTGCAGTTCGATTTCGCGCTGCTTGAGTTCCTCGCGTTCCTTCGCCAGGCGTTCGCGTTCGGCCTTGAGCAGTTCGCGGGTCTTGCGCAGTTTCTGCGCCTCGGCCTTCTTTTCCCTGGCGTGCTCGCGCTGGGCGCGTTCGAAAGCCATGCGTTCGCTCTCCGGCACGGGCGCAGACTGCACGGCGGGCGCCGCCTGGCCGCCGCCGAGCCGAGCGGCGCCCGTCGCCTGCGCAAGCGCTTCGCTCGCCAGTTTCATGCGCTCGTCGGCCAGCCGGCTCTGCTGCGCGAGCATTTCGCGCTGCATGGCCGCCAGACTCTCGGCCATCGCTTTGAGCGCCGCCTCCCCTTGCGCCGCACCGCCAGCCGCCGCCGCCGGATGCTCGCGGTCTCTCATCATGTATGCCAGCAGCTGGTCGCTCAGGCTGTTGTTGCGCTGCGACATGCTCAGCAGAAGCATCACGAACACGCCTATCACCGCTATCATCATCACGACGAAGAATATGCACAGCGTCGTCATGCGCTTCTGCGCCTTCGCGTGCTCGGCGTCAACATACTGCTGAAACGCCTTGAGCACGGGAAAATCGTCCATGGGGTCACCCTGGCCGTAGACGCTCACCGCGCCGGCCGGTATCGCCGGATCGATTTCCGGCATGTTTCCTGCTCTATTCATGCTGGGTATTATACCATATCTTTCGTTTTTCTGCCTAGCGCGGCGCTAGGCGCGACCCCAGGCGCCATCCCCCTACACCCGGGTATAGCCCTCCGCTACACCCGGGTATAGACCCCCGCTACACCCGGGTATGGCGCCCTCGCCTATCCATCTATACCTACCGCCCCCCCCTGCCTCCCCCCTACCCCTAGGGGTAGCAGCCTCCTACCCCTAGGGGTAGCACCCTCCTACCCCTAGGTCCCCCCCCCTGTCGGGGGTGTCGCTTCGGCCCGGGGAAATACATGGCGGCGCGGTCAAGCACAAGTGCGTGTTTTTTGGTAAAATACGGGTCAGGAGGAATTACTGCTATGAAGATAGCGATATTGGGAGCGGCCGGGCGCATGGGCAGAATGCTGGCGTCGATGGCCGGAGGCGCGGGACTTGAGGCTGTGTCGCTGGTCGACGTGGCGGCCGGATACGCGCGCGAATGGGGCGCTGGCGTCGAGGGCGTGGTGGACTTTTCGCACCACAGTGCGGTTCCGGCGGCGATAGCGCGCGCGGCGGACGAAAATCTCGCCTACGTGCTCGGCACGACGGGGCTGACGGCGGAGGAGCAGTCGGCTGTCGACGAGGCGGCGAAGAAGATTCCGGTCGTGCAGAGCGGCAACTATTCGCTTGGCGTCAATCTTCTGCTGGAGCTGGTGCGGCAAGCGGCTTCGGCGCTCGGGCCGGACTACGACGTTGAAATAGTCGAGATGCACCACCGGCACAAGAAGGACGCGCCGTCTGGCACGGCGCTGATGCTTGCGAAGGCGGTCGCGGCGGGTCGCGGGCGCGGTGTCGAATTCCGGGACGACGTCACTTTTGGGCGAGAGGGCGATATCGGCGAGAGGCCGGAAGGGGAAATCGGCATACACGCCCTGCGAGGCGGCTCGGTCGTGGGCGACCACTCCGTCATTTTCGCCGGCGAGGTGGAGCGCGTCGAGCTGGTGCACAGGGCGCAGAGCCGCGAGGCATTCGCCGCCGGCGCTCTCGCCGCCGTCAAGTGGGCGCGCAAGCAGCGTCCGGGCCTCTACTCCATGCGCGACGTCCTCGGCTTCTAGCCGCATCCCATACGCCATGAAGCTGTTTGTCATAGACATGATGCCCTTTCTCTACAAGGGGCATTTCGTGTTTCTGCGCTCGCCGCGCATGACATCGACGGGAATCAACACCTCCGCGCTCCTGGGCCTGGCCAACGGCATTCTCGGCATATTGCGCAAGGAGCGTCCCGACGCCGCCGTGTTCGCAATGGACCCCGGCGGCCCGACGTTCCGCCACGAGGCGTATCCTCCCTACAAGGCGCAGCGCCAGAAGATGCCAGAAGACCTGGCGGCGTCCATCCCGTACGCTTTCGAGCTTGCCGAGGCGCTTGGGATTCCCGTCGTGCGCGTGGATGGCTACGAGGCGGACGACGTGATGGGGACTTTGGCGGTGAAGGGGGTGGAAGCGGGGTTTGAGGTGTATCTGGCGACGCCGGACAAGGATGCCGCGCAGCTCGTGCGGCCCGGAGTGAAGTTGTATCGTCCCGGCCGCGCCGGCGAAGAGGCGGAAGTCTACGACGAAGCCGGAGTGTGCGAACACTGGTCGCTGTCGAGCCCTTCGCAGATGATAGACTATCTCGCGATGGCGGGCGACGCCTCCGACAACATACCCGGAATACGCGGCGTAGGCGAAAAGACGGCGGCGACTCTGCTGGCGCAGTACGGCACGGTCGAAGGGGTGTTGGCGGCGGCGCCGCTTCTCAAGGGAAAGCTTTCGGAGAAGGTGGCGGCGAGCGCCGAGGATGCCAGGATTTCCAAATTCCTGGCCACGATACGCACCAACGTGCCGCTGGAGCCGGACTGGGAGGCATACCGGCTTAGAGCATTCGACCGGGCGAAAGTCGGGGCGGTGTGCGCCAAATACGAGCTTACGCGGTTTGCGCGGGAGTTGCTGGGGTCTTCGGCGGGCGGCGGCGCGGCCGCTGCTGCGGCCGTCTCCGTTCCGGCGGGGGCCGCCTCCGCGCCTGCGACTATCGAGACGACGCCGCACGACTACAGGCTCGTCGCGACCGAGGAAGAGGCGCGCGCGCTGCTGGCGGAACTCGCCGGAGCCAAGCGTATCGCGTTCGACACGGAGACGGCTCCGTGGGAAGGGCACGAGGCCACCGAGGCGCGCTTCGCCAAACTCGTCGGCTTCTCCCTCGCCGTTGCGCCGGGCAAGGCCTGGTACGTCGTCGGCTCGCTCGTCGATATTTTCCGTCCGCTTTTCGCCGACCCGGAGAAGATATTCGTCGCGCACAACGGCAAGTTCGACCGCGCCGTCCTGCTGCGCTACGGCATCGGTTTCGGAGCGACGCCGCGCGACACGATGCTCGAGCACTATTGCCTCGACGCTGCCGCCCGCCACGGCCTCGACGCTCTCGCCGAACAGTACCTCAACTACCGTCCAATCCCGATTGAACGTCTTATAGGCGAAAAGGAACGCGGCAAGTCTCAGCTGCCGATGAGCGCGCTCAAGCCGGAGGAAATCCGCGACTACGCCGCCGAGGACGCCGATGTCGCGCTGCGCCTGGACGATGCGCTGCGGCCGCTTGTCGCTTCCGCCGGCGCCATGCGCGCCCTGGAGCAGGCGGAGGAGCCGCTTGTGCGCATACTCCTCGACATGGAGCGCACCGGCGTGAAAATCGACGTCGCCGCACTCAAGGAATATTCGCGTTCGCTCGATGCCGAAATACTTTCGCTCCTCGGGGGAATCCTGCGCTACGCCGGGCCCGGCTTCAATCCCGACAGCCCCAAACAGCTTTCCGAACTGCTCTACGGCACGCTTGCACTGGACAAGGCCGGCGCCAGGAAAACCGCGACCGGACAGTATTCCACCGACGAAAAGGCGCTCTCGCGCCTCGCCTCCAGCCATCCGATCGTGCCGATGATTCTCGACTACCGCGCCGCGACGAAACTGAAGAACACGTATGTCGACAAGTTCCCGGCGCTGATAGACGAGGATTCCCGCATCCACACGACATACGGGCAATGCTTCACGGAAACGGGGCGCCTGTCGTCTTCCGACCCGAATCTGCAGAACATCCCGATACGCACGGAGCGGGGCCGGCCGATTCGCCGCGCCTTCGTCGCCCGCGACGAAAACCACGTTATCGTCTCCGCCGACTATTCGCAGATTGAACTGCGCCTGATGGCGGCGTTCTCCGGCGACGAGGCCATGCTCGCCGCGTTTCGCAGGGGCGAAGACATCCACCGCGACACGGCGGCCCGCGTGTTCGGCGTCCTTCCGGGCCTCGTCACGCCGGAACAGCGCAGCCGCTGCAAGATGGTGAACTTCGGCATCATATACGGCATTTCGGCGTTCGGCCTCTCCGACAGGCTGAAAATCCCGCGCAAGGAAGCGGCCGCGCTCATCGACACGTATTTCGCGCTGTATCCGCGAGTCAAGAAATACATGGAGGACGCGATCGCCCAGGCGCGGGAACGCGGCTATGCGCAAACCGTGCTCGGTCGCCGACGCACTCTGCGCGACATAAACTCGCGCAACGCCTCCGCAAGGCAGGCCGCGGAACGCGACGCCATCAACACCCCTATCCAAGGCAGCGCCGCAGACCTCGTGAAACTCGCAATGGTCAATATCGACGCCGCCATGCGGAAGGCTTCCATGCGGGCGAAAATGGTCCTGCAAATCCACGACGAACTCGTCTTCGATTGCCCGCGTGACGAGGCCGACGCTCTTGTCGAACTTGTCAGGCGCGAAATGTCGTCCGCCTACGATTTCGGCGTCCCGCTCGACGTGGGCATCGGCGTGGGCGGCAATTGGCTCGAAGCGCATTGATATTTCCAAAGGAGAGGAGAAGAGAGAGAGGGATGGATATTGACGTAAAGGAGTTGGAGGAGTTTCTGGTGTGGAAACTCGGTCGCGCCGTGGAATTGAAGCATCTAGCGTCTGTTCCCGGGAAAAGCGTGTTCCGTCTGCCCGGAGAGGACGGGCATACGGACACGTTTGTGAAATGCGCGTCGATGGACGACTGCCGCCGGTCGTGGCGGTTTTTGAGCGTATCGGCGCTGCCGTTCGTGCCGCGTGCGAAGTTCCTGTATTGGTGGCACGGCGTAGGCGTGATGGGGCTGGAATGGAAGGAGAAGGGCAGGCGCGTGGCGCCGGAGGCGATGACGGCGGCGCAGGCGAAGAACCTTCTCGAAGCACATGAGCGCCTGCTAGCCGAGATGCGCGAGAAACTGGGCGGCGACGAGGAGGCGCTCAAGCCGCTGCCGGACGCCGGCGGGTTTTACGAGACCGTGGCCGGCTACGTCCGCCGCCACCCGCTCGCCGGGCGCTTCATCGCGTCGCTCGCCGGCATTCCCGAAACGGAGCGCACCTACGACCGTGCGTCCGTGACGCCGATAGTGAACGATTTCCATTGCGACAACTATGCGTTCGACGGCGACGAAGTTTCCGCCGTGTACGATTTCGATTGGATGCGGCTGGGCACGGCGTGCGAAGATTTGACGTACGCATTCGCGCGGCGCATACGCAAGGCGCGGTTGTCGCGCCGCGCGCGGCGCCGCGCAGCCGATTTGTTCGTGGAGGTCGTGCGCTCTTCGCCGTACCCGCCGCAGGAGTGGCGACGCGCGGTGAACATCTGCCGCCTGGACGCCGCCGCCAAGCGCCTCCGCAGCCACCCGAACTCCGCGCTCGTCGCCCTCGACGTGCTCCGGCGCGACAAGCCCCTGCGAGAACTCGTCGAAAGAATATAGGGCCGCGCTAGCCGAAGCGCTCGGCGAATTCCTCCTCGGTAATCACCGCAATCCCAAGTTTCTGCGCCTTCTTCGTCTTCGAGGACGTGGACCCGGCGTCGTTGGAAATAAGGAAGTTAGTCTTGGCGGAGACGGCGGAAGCGACCTTGCCGCCCTGGGACTCGATGTACTCTTTCAGAGCGGCGCGGTTCGGGTATCTGGCGAGGTCTCCGGTGATGACGAACGATAGGCCGGCGCATTTGCCGGCGGCGGCCGGCGGCTCGTATTCTTCGACCTCGACGAGAGAGAGCAAGTCGTCGACGAGCGCGCGGTGCGCCGGGACGGTCGCCCACTTGACGAACGCCTCCGATTTCGCAGGCCCTATGCCGTCGATTCCCGCAAGCGTTGCCGCATCCGTCTCGAAAAGTTCGCGCAGCGTGCGCCCGGCGAGCATGAGACGCGCGACTTCCTTCCCGCACAGCGGAATGGAGAGCGCGGTCACGATGTTCACGGCGCTGCGCCGCCGCGCCGCCGCTATCGCCGCCGCCAGCTTCTCCGCACTCTTCGCCCCGAAGCCTTCCATCGACGCGATTTCGCCGCTGTGCTCTCCAAGGCGGTATACGTCCGCGACGGTCTTCAGGAAGCCTCGGTTTATGAATTTCGCAATCGAGGCGCCGGCCAGCCCGTCTATGTCCATGCCGTCTTTCGAGACGAAGCGCATGAATTTGCGCAGTTCCCTCGCCGGGCACTCCGCGTTCGTGCAAACGAGCGTCTTCGTGCCGGACGCCGAAGTGCGCAGTTCCGTCGCGGCGCCGCAGACCGGGCACTTCTCCGGCAGGGAGAATTCTCCGTTCTTGCTCACGACGCGCACTACCTTGGGAATGATTTTGTTCGCTTTTATCACTTCCAGGCGCGTGCCTTTGGCGCCGATGCCGAGGCGCTCGCATTCGGAGACGTTGCAGAGCGAGGCGCGCCGGACGGTGGTTCCCTCGAGAGCGACCGGCTCGAAGACGGCGACCGGAGCGATGGACGCGACGGCGCAGCTCCATTCGATGCGCTCGAGCGCCGTCTCGGCCGTTTCGTCGGCCCATTTGAACGCGAGCCCGGCGCGTGTCGCGTGGTGGCCCGTCACCGTTCCGCCAGAAGCGTATTCCAAATCGTCGTAGCATACGACCAGCCCGTCCACCGGGTAGGGGTTTTCGCGCGAGGTGACGCGGCGCGTCCAGCGTTCTATGGCGCTCTGCACGAGTTCCGGGCTCGGCGAGTCGATGCGCTCGCGCTCGACGCACGCAAAGCCGAGAGATTCCAGAAAGGCCATGCGCTCGCCCCAGGACGGCGCGAGCTGCGCATCGACATGAACCGGCGTGAAGGGAATCCAGCGTATCCGGCGCGCCTTGACTTCATCGGCGTCTTTGAGCGAGAGAGAGCCGGAAGCGAGGTTGCGCGGATTCGCGTAGACTTCCTTGGACTCTGCGCAGAACTCCTCGAAGTCGGCGTAGGAGATTACGGCCTCGCCTCTGACTACGAGGTGGCCGGAGAAGGGGATGCTGCGCGGAATGCCGGCGATGGCGGATGCCAGGCGCGTTATGTTGGTGCCGGTAGCGCCGTCGCCGCGCGTGACCAGGCGGCGCAGTTCTCCGCCGTCGTAGGTGGCCACGAGCGTGAGGCCGTCGAGCTTCCAGGAGAGCCATAGCGTTCTCCCGCCAGACCACCGCGCGACTTCCGTCACGCTCTTCGTCTTGGCCAGCGACAGCGCGGGGAATTCGTGGCGGACTTTCTCGCCATCGAGGTTGTCCGACGAGACCTTGGCGGTCGGCGAGTGCGCAAGCACGACGCCAGTGGCGGCTTCCAGGGAGCGCAATTCGTCGAAAGCGGCGTCCCACTCGTAGTCGGTCATCAGTTCCTGGCGGCCGGCATAGTAGGCGTCGGCGGCTTCGTTCAGCCGGGCGACAAGCGTCCGCATGCGTTCGAGCTGCGCCGCATCGGCTGCTGCCGCATTGTCTGGCGTCCCGTTCGTTTCATTCGGCGTCATTGCGTTTGCTCCTTGAAATGGTGCGCATGGCGTAGATGGCGGCGAAAGCGAGGCCGAGCGCGAAAGTTCCGAGTGAGATGGTCTGGGCGATGGAGAGTGGGCCGACTTCGGCGCGAGGGTCGCCGCGCAGGAATTCGATGGCGAAACGCAGCACGGCGTAGAGCATGAAGTAGGCGGCGGCGACGAGGCCCGGCGCCGCGCCGCGCGCCTTCTGGCGGCGATAGAGCCATTGCAGAAACGCGAAGAGGCAGGCGAGCGAGACGGCCTCCACGAGCTGCGTCGGGATTACCGGCAGCGAGCGCGCCGCCGTCGCCGGCAGCAACCCGCCCGCCACCTGCTCGTGCCACGCCGGCGAAAACCTCGGAAAACTCGCCCCGTACCACGCTCCGCCGCATGCCTTGCCGTAGCAGCACCCGTAGAAAAAGCACCCGACCCGCCCGAATGCGTGCCCGAGCGGTACCACGGCCGCCAGCAAGTCCGAGAACGCCAGCACGCTCTCCCGCTTGCACCGGCACCAAGCGAAGAACACTATTGTAGCCAGGATAAGCCCGCCGTAGAAAACGAGTCCGCCCTGGTCAACGCGCAGTACGCTCCAAGGGCGCGACGCGAACTCCTCCGTCCAGTTCTCAATCACGTACGCCGCTCGCGAACCGATTATTCCGGACGCCATCAGCGCCACAAGCAGGTTGGAGAGGTCGTTGCGCCCGGACAGGCGCTCCATCAGCGTCCAGCACAGCAGGAAACCAAGAGCCATGCAGACGCCGTACGTTTTGACGTGAAGGAAGCCGATGCTGAAAAGTTCCGGGAACATGGCTGAGGATGGCGTTATGGCGGCTTATTGCTCGATGGAGGCGGATGCGGCGATGGAGGCGAGCAGGCCGCCGGCGAGCAGGAGCTTCTTTTCGCGGCTGGAGAGGTCGGCGCGGACGCTTATGTCGCCGCCGGCGGTGTGTATCTTCAGCCTGCCGTCGCCTTCCACGGCCGTGCGAAGCCCTTTGAGCGACACCATGTCGCCCTGCACTACAGTCCCGTAATCGTCAGGGTCCTCGAATACTAGCGGCACTATGCCGAAGTTTATCAGGTTGGCACGGTGGATGCGTTCGATGGACTTGGCGATGACGGCCTTGACGCCGAGATACATTGGGCAGAGGGCGGCGTGTTCGCGGCTGGAACCCTGGCCGTAGCTCTCGCCGGCGACAATTACGTTCACGAGTCCTTCGGCCTTGTTGGCGAGGCAGCGGTCGTGGAAGCTGGGGTCGCAAGGCTCGAAGACGAACTTCGAGTATTCGGGGACGTTGGAGCGGAACTTTAGCCTGGCGCCGGCCGGCATGATGTGGTCGGTGGTAATCTTGTCGCCGACCTTGATGGCGGCCGAGCCTATGAAATCGTCGCGCAGCGGAGTGCCGCGAGGGACCGGGGCGATGTTCGGGCCGCGAGAAATCTGGGCGTCCGGCACGCCGCGCCCGGCCGTCTCGCGGTAGAGGAACATGGAGTCGTCCACGGGGAAGCGTCGCGGGGCGGGGACCGCCGCCGCGCCCTCGCACGCCGCCACCACGCCCGCTAGCGCGCTCGCCGCCGCCGTCTCC
>CAMZET010000014.1 GCA_947305825.1 uncultured Verrucomicrobiota bacterium | reverse complement strand
TGAGGAAGAATCGCAGATACCCGTGAGCATCCTTGCGCTTCTCGATCTTGCGCATGCCGAAGTAGCCCTTGATCTCGTCCGTGCCGTACTTCGCGGTGAAATGGTAGAGCTTCGGATTCTCCGGCGACCAGCACTCGAAGTCCTTGGGCATCTTGACCGTCACCGGCTCGCCAAGCGCGAATGCTTTTTTGACAGGATTGGCAGGATTGACAGGATTTTCGATTTCAACCGTCCCCTCGCCTTCAACTCTACACTTTCCACTTTCAACTCTCAACTCGATCGTGACCTCGCCCTTGTCGATGTCGGTGAAGACCTTGTACGACTTGATGTAGCGCTCCGGCACGGTCTCCATCCACACCGTCTGCCAGATGCCGGAGACGCGCGTGTAGAAGCAGCCTTTCGGCTTGAAGCTCTGCTTGCCGAGCGAGTTGACGAAATCCTCGGTCGGATCCCACACGCAGACCGTCAGCTCGTTTTCGCCGGGCTTCACATAGTCCGTGATGTCCACCGTGAAGGGATTCTGCCCGCCCTCGTGCGGGACGTCCGTCACCTCCGCGTGGCCGATGAAGACCATCGTGCGGAAGTCGACGCCGCCGAAGTGCAGGAGGATCCGCTCGCCCGGCTTCGGGTCGCACACGATCGTGCGCGTGTACCAGAGGAACTCGTCGGGTTCGAGGAGCCGCCCCACGCCCGACAGCGCGCTCTCGATCGGGAACGGGACGAGAATCTTGCCGTCCCATTTCTCCGGACGGCCGGGCGTGTTCGTCACGCTCGTGACGGCATAGTCCCATTCGCCGTTCAGGTTCGTCCAGTTCGCGCGCACCATCTGCGGACGCGGATAGCCGCGCCATGCGTTCGCGGGCGTGACCTGCGCGCCCCACTCCGTCATCATCGGCTCCGCCTGCACCGCGACCGCGAACAGCACGGCGCCCAGCGCCACAACCATCTTCTTCATCTCGATCCTCCTGAATTTACGTTTCGCGCCGACAGGACACAGCGCCGGCGTTTCGGGTATTATACCCTAAGCGGGCGCGATTAATCAACCCTCGGCGACTTGCAATTTTTCTGTCCGCAACTTGCAGAATCAGCCAAGGCGAGACCGACGGTCATGCGTCTTCCTCTCAGATTTCCCGCGTTACTTGACCCAGACGCTCAGCCGCCTTGCCTTCCACTCCCCGGCGTTGCGGGCGAATGTCCAGTCGGGATGATCCTTCCCGCTGCTGCCGATGCCAAGGTCGCACGGAACCGACGCGGCATTGAAATGGTTGAACGCAAGGACCGTCTTCCTGGACTTGAGATCGTGCACCTGAAGGCATCCGTAGCCAAGCCCTCGTACGGCGTCCGGCCGCGGCATGTCGTTGAAGTCATATTTCGACGCATCGCCGCCTGCGGGAGTAGACAGCGTCTTCGGCGAATAGTTGCAGAAGTAGAACTCGACAAAACCGTCTGCCGTTCCGGGCGCGACGACCGCCCCGGGCACGTTTGAGAACACCTGCAGATGAGCCACAGGCGTTCTTACCGGGTCGCGCCCGCTCTCCGCGCCGAGGACGAGCTTGTCGCTGTCGTCGGCGAACGCGTCCATCTCTGCGAACGCGAACTTCGTGTCGCCCGAACCGTCCTGAAGCTCAAGCAGATAGCCGACGCGCCTGACGCCCTTCCGCGAAGCCAGCGTCTTCGGCGCGTTGACGCGCAGATCGCAGCAGACCGGGATGTCGTACCGTTGAACACATTCATATCCGCCGTCTTTCGCGAGACGCTCCGCCGCGCCGAGCGGGCACGTGCGGCCGATCCTGAACGGCCCGGCGGGAAGTCCGTCCCCGTTGACCAGGTTCGGAGTCGATCCGTTGTACGCGGCGAAGCGGACGCCCATCGGCTCCTTCACGCCATCTGCGGAGAGAACGACGTCGCATCCGTCGATGCGCGCGGCCGCAGGCATCCATGCGCCCACGACATCGCGTATCTCGAACTCCGTCGGCGCGAGCCCGTCGCGCGTCCTGAGCCCCTTCGCGTTCTCGAACGAGACACGCACGGACGCTCCTTCGACCTTCATGCCGGTCGCGACAGGCGTCTTCCACGGCCGGACGAACCTTCCGTAGACTCTGTCCATCACCTGGTCGGCCATGCGCATTCCCACGGTGCGCTTGTCGGTCGGATGGATGTCATTGACATCGCCGACGTCGTTGATGACGGTATAGCCGCTGTTCGGCACACGGTCAGGGACGCGCGCCTGCGCCTCCTGTATCACGGCAAGCGTCGTACCCTTCGGCGAATCGTATTTGTACGGCGCGAGCTGCACGAGGAAATACGGGAAGTCGCCCTGTCCCCATTCGCGGCGCCAGCCGCGCACGAGCGAGACCGTCTTTTCGAGATAGGCGTCGCCGTCCGTGCGGTTGGCGCAGCCCTGATACCAGATCGCTCCTTTGATCGCATACGGGACGATGCCCGCGACCATGCCGTTCCACAGCACGGTCGGCACGTCCTGCGGACGCCCCCAATCGCGGATGTGCTGCAGAAGCCAGAGGTCGTCGGGATGTCCGGCCGGCGTCCACGGCTCGATGCGCGTTCCGCCCCACGAGCAGTTGATGAGCCCGACCGGCACGTCAAGCTCGCGGTGCAGCGTCTCGCCGAAGAAGAACGCGACGGCGCTCTGCGGCGGAATCGTCTCCGGAGTCGTCGGAACCCAGTTCGCCTCGACGTCGTCCTGCGGCTCGGCCGAGACCTTGTGCGGCGGCCTGAAGTGGCGTATGTTCGGCCACTTTGCCGCGGCGATCTCCTGTTCCCAGTCTTTGACCCTGCGGCGCGCGCTCATTGTGAACTCCATGTTGCTCTGCCCCGAGCAGAACCACACCTCGCCCACGACAACGTTGGTGCAGACGATCTCGTTCGCGCCCGTCACGCGGAAGTCCATGCCCGCGGCGTTCGCCGCAAGCGGCGCGAGTTCGACGCGCCAGCTGCCGTCGGCTCCGGCCGCAGTGGAAACGGTCTGTCCCGCGAACGAGACGGCGACCTTCTCCCCCGGCGCTCCCTTTCCCCAGACCGGCACGCGCTGGCCGCGCTGCAGGACCATGTTGTGTCCGAATATGTGCGGCAGCGTCGCGCCGCCGACCGGCAATACCGCCGCCGCGACGATCAACGCTGCGGCTGCGTATGCGGTTTTACTGTTTTTCACGGCATTTCTCCTTGTTGTTAATTCCTGAATAAGATGTTTAAAGCGCGAAGGAGATTTCGCGGCCGGCCCAGTCGCGGACGAACAGGTCCCACTGCGGCGGGCGCTCCGCCGCCGGCTTCTTCATCGGGAAGTAGTGGTCGCGCGCGCGGCATTCGAGAACGGCTTTCGAAGGCGACGTGCGGATCAGCCCCCAGCCGACGTCGAAGTCGAGCCCGAGCGAGGGGAAGCCCATCATGCGGATCACGCGCGCGGCGTCGGAGTAGCCGTTGTGGAGGTAGTTGGTCATCCAGTGGTGGTGGTGTCCGTGCAGGTACCCGACGACCTTCGGCGACTTCGCGCAGAGCTTGTCGATCTTCAGATCCCACGCGGCGTGATGGGCGCACACGAACGTCGGCTTCACGAGCGAGGAGAGCGTTTCGCGCAGCCATTCCATCTGCGCCTCGCCCAGTCCGAGGCCCGTGCACGCGGCATAGTCGCCGCGCTTGACGGGCTCCTTGAGCGAATCGAGAAGGATGAAGTCGACGTGCGGCGTCTCGACGACGGAGACGAACCGTCCCGGCACTTTCGTCGTCGTGTCGTATCCGGGGAAGAACTTCAGGAACTCGGCGCGGATGTCGTGGTTGCCCATCGCGTGCGTGACCTTGATGCCGGCGTCCGACAGCGGCTTGAGCGTTTCGGCGGCGATCTCGTAGTCGCCCGTCTCGCCGAACGCGAGCGAGATGTCGCCCAGGCCGATCACGTTCGCGGGCGGATGCGGCAGCGCGAGGATTTCGTCCACCAGCCGCTTCGACGCCTCGGGCTGCCAGGGATATTCGCGCCCCGTGCGGTATTTCTGCCGCGACCAGGGAAGGCCCGTGTGGATGTCGCTGATCACGCCGATCGCGAACGGATCGAGCGAACGGGAAGGCCGCGCGCCGGCCGCCGCGGACGGTGCCTCGTCGGCGCGGCCGATCACGGGCAGTCCCGCCGCGAGTCCGGCGGCGAACAGCCCTTTCGTAAAATCTCTCCGTGTCATTTCTATTGCTCCTTATGAATATTATATCACCGGCTCTTACGAAAATTCGATCTCGAACGCCTGCATTTTGAAGTTCGCTCCGACGCAGTATTGCGGAACGCCGGGCGCGAAGTCTGAGACATGCGGCCAGTGGAGATGACCGCAAAGCACCGCCTTTACAAGTTTCTCGCCCCGCAGCCGCGCCACGAACTCATGCGTTCTGGCGTCGGCGCGCTGCTGGCGGCGGCGGTACTGGTCTTTCACCTGGTCGACGATCTCGTCCGGCGTGCCGCAAAGATACGGCGCGCGCGTCACGTCGCCGCGAGTCACCGCCTCATATATCTCGGGAGTGTAGAACGGCACATGGCAACACAGCACGACAGGCAGTCCCCGCGCCGCCTCCGCCTCGAACATCTCTGGCACCCCTGCCGGCACATAGTAGTAGATGTTGTCGAAGGAGACGAAGTTGACGCCGTTGACAACGCGCGAGGCAAAAAGCAGATTGCCGGGATATGCCGACTGGACGCGCGCGCGCGATTCCGCCTTGTACGCCTCGTCTTCGACCTTTCCGTCGCCGACCATCTTGCAGTACTCGTGGTTGCCCGCCGCGAAGACGCCGCCCGGAGCCAAATCCGCCATCTTTCCGGCGACGGCCAGATTTCCGTCGTTCACGTAGTCAATCAGATCGCCGGTGTGGACAATCGTCTCGCCGCGTTCGCGGGCGTATGCAAGCGCCGCATTCAGACCCTCCTCCGCGCGCGGAAAACATTTCGCGCGCTCTTCCGCGTTTCTCGGCGAAGGCTGCCCGTCGATCCGGTCGACAAGCGATAGATGCGTATCCGAAACATGAAGCACCCTGAACGGCCTCGACGCCCCTGCGGCAACGGAATAACGCGTCACCTTCAGCGCGGCGGACGGCGATTCCGCCGCCGCGGACGGTGCCTCGTCGGCGCGGCCGATCACGGGCAGACCCGCCGCCAGTCCCGCGGCGAACAGCCCTTTCGTGAACTCTCGCCGTGTCATCTAATTTCCCTCCTTGGATTGAATCCGAGTCCCGGTGCCATGCGGCACACGAACGAGTTCGTGCGGCGCTAACGAAAGCCGCATGGTTTCGTCCGTGCCGAACACATGGCATTCCACGTCCTGCCGCCTGTCGGTCAAATTGGCCGCGAGGAGAACGATTTCGCCGTCTGCCGTCCGCCACCAGTTGCCAATCACGTCCGCCATCGCCGCGAATTTGCTTGGCGGCAATTTGAACGTCTTGTCGAAAAGGCGGAAGTGCGGCCTCCGCCCCAGCCACTCGTAGGTCGAAGTGCCGACAGAACCGGCGAAACGCAATTCGTCGAGCAGATTCCCGTATGCCAGAGCGTCCAGGTTCTTCTGCCTGAACGCGCACAATTCGCGCAGGATTTCACACTTGTCCGGGCGATCGAGAATATCCTGAAGGAACCAGCCGAGCGAATTTCCCCAAAGGAGTTCGCGCGTCTGGAGCGCGCGGAACGCGGCGGGGGCGTCGTCGTTGTTTTCCGGACTGCAGAAATATGTCGTGTAGCCGGAGTAGACGGCATTGTGGAACGGCACGTCTTCCGGCGTCCTGCGAACGACCTGGAGAAAACCGTCCACCATGCCGATGTACGCTTCGCCCGCGCCTTCGGTGGTGACGAACGCTCCCTTTGTGTTATATGCGCGGCGGATCGGCTCCAGCGCCTTTTCATAGCCGTCATACCACCACGCGCCGCCGCCGACCGGATGGCCGTGGGACGGGTCGTAGCATGCGCAGCCTTCCGCCGCGCCGATCTGGTCGATGAAGATCGACTTCGCGCCAAGGTCGTCCAGTATGCGTCCGGTGAAATTCCGCATGACGCGGCGCCACTCGGGACATGACGGGCACATCACGGCCATTGGCGGCGTCCACGGCGCATACTTTTCGATATAGTTCGAACCGTCGGCGCGCTTGACGGAATACGGTTCAGCCATGAGGAATCCGCTCGTCGTCGCCGTCCAGAGCCGCCCGTTCGTGTAGGGCATCGGTCCCTGTCCGATCGACTCGCAAAACGCGATGCACTCTTTCACGCCCGGCTGTTCCGGAAAATATTCTGGATAGTTCACGTCGTGGCCGGAATGCTGCCACAGATGCCAGTGAAGCCCCGTCGTCCATTCGGGGAAAAGAGCCTTCGCCTTCGCCAGGACGTTCGATGCGACGTCCGGCCCCCCGTGGATGTTGATCCAAAGCGGGATTTCGCAGATGCGCCGCGGATAGGACGGGATGTCTTTTACGGGCCCCTTTGCCGCCCATTTCTGCCTGAGCGCAAAATCGCGGTAGCGGCGCGCAGCCGCCCACCAGTCGCCCTTCAGCGGCGCAAGCACGACAGGATGGCGCGGCCCATCGGCACCAAGTTCCGTCGGCGTCTCGAAGCGGACGTTCTGCTCGCCTTCAATTATGAAACTCTTGATTCTCGCCTCGGGGTCTTCGGCGGCGATGTAAAGCCCGTCTTCGCCGATGAAAAACGCGCTGACCATCGGCGCGTGTCCGAGATAGTCGCGGCGGACGGGCTTCGGCCTGGCGGTCCGCTTTTTGAAAAGCCGTGCGCCGTGGTCGCAATCCGGCAGCATCGCATCGCCCTCGCCATTGCGCGTCACGCGGTTGAGACGAGGGAAATCGGTCGAGAAAAGTTTCCAGTCCTGCGACCTGTTGTCGAATGAAAGCCGCCACGCCTGCGAACCGTCTGGTCGTTTTTCAATCGCGACCTTCGCATCCAGAACGCCGCGTTCTCCGCCGAGCGGTATGTCGCGCCAGGTCAATGTAATCCCTTCGTCCGTCTCGCGCTGCTCCACGGATGCGGCGTCGTGCGCAGCAACCTTCACGCGATTCGTCAGGTTCCCGTCCTGCGCAAACGTGGCCATCCACAAGTCACCGCCACCGGTCGCAAACACTGTCTTGTCGATGCGTATGCCTTTAAGGGCGTTCCTGCCGTCGAACGAAGCGTTCATCTTCTCGGCGAACGATTCCATGTGCCGCAACTCGCCGTGTGGGCCAAACAGGAGATACCCCATCGCAGGGACCGTCTCTCCGCAAATGGCGAACGGCTCCGCACGATAGTTGCAGACCGTCCGCGAACCATCGGCATAGCACGTCTCAAAAACGTCCTGCGCAATTTGACGGTGCGAAGCCATCAGTTCACGCTGAAGATGGCGCACCGGGACGAACTCGTTCCATGCCTTTTTGATGCGCGGCACGTCCGCGAACTTGTACGTATAGAATATCGGACGTCCGCCAAACTCGATGATCTTCAGCGCGACGTACGGATCCTCCACGCCATCGCCTTCCATCCAGCGGGGGTCTCCGCTTTTCTCAAGCTTGTAGAGGCACTTGCCTCGCGTGTGGTTCTGGGTGGCTCTGTCTGAATTGTAGAGAATGATGCCATGATAGACAAGCTCCCACAGCGGAAACACGCCCTTGATAAGCGGACTTGCCTTGCCTTTCAGCAGATTCTGGATGTCACGCCCGACATAGTTGATATAGTCGATGTTTCCCGCCACATGGTCAAAACCGGCCTCGCTCGCCGCCCCGCCCATGAGTTCCCTGCCGTAGGCAAGGATTCGGTTCTGCAGCTCCGCCGTCCTTTCTGGCGTGCAGAGATGCTTCGGATCGCCGCATGGGATCGGATATGTCGCCGAATACACATCAATGTAGTGCGGCCCCCTGATGCCAAGTGCGGCCATCTTGCGCATCTCGTCGGGCAGCCACCTTTCCCATGCGCACCGCTGGCACACCCAATAGCATTGACCGCCAGCCCAAAGTCCGCCCTTGTAGAACGAACCATCCGCGAACTTGCAGACCCAATCCTCGTCCCATTTGCGGGAACACATGTAACCATCCGTGTTTGTGGCATGAAGAGCAAACTGAAAACCAAGAGCCTTGGCCCTTTCGATCAGCCGCCTGTACGCCTCCTCTCCGCCGGCCTCGGCACCGACGGGGAAATGTCCCGGAACGCGCCCGTCATAGCCGCCGTCCTGCCAACCCGCCGAACAGATCGAAAGCTTGTCAATGCCCGTATCCTTCAGCGCCTGAAGGAACTCCTCCGTCACGCCAAATGGCATGTGCACCGCTATCGGCGGCTCTTCGCCGACCTTGTAGAACGTCTCCTTGTCAGGAATCGGTTTCGCCGCATGGGTTTGGATACGCACGACGATCGCGTCGCACAGGTAGTCAAGCTCAGGATTGAGCCTGTCCTTTATCGTGTGTACCGCCCCATGATCAAGCTGGTATTTCCTGTATGCGCGGGCAACGCCGTTGTAATCCGCCTCCGCGCCATCCAGACGGTGGAAGTCTATCACAATGTCATCATAGTAGTTTCGGAAGAATCTGCGTACCTCATCGCACCGGAACCGCGCATATGTCTCATATTCGCCATCCTTAGCCATCGTCACGAAATCGTAGTTGAAGCGCCATGTCTTCACGTGTGCATACCACATCGTGCCGCCTTTCTTCATGGCATAGATCGGCATCACCTGGCGCGCGGCTATTACACTCCCGGACGCCTTGTCGAAAAACCCGTAGTTGCCGCGTCCATCCAGCCAGTAGCCGTCAGTGTCCTTGCGGGCTTTCATGAACGGCGGAACGATCTCCACGCACGTCGCATCGGAGGGAATCTCGCCCTTCGGCACGGTCACACGGAAGTCGGCGGCGTCCGTACGCACCATATCTATGGATCTTGACTCCGTGCGTGACGGCTTCTTCGTGTCACCCCACAAAATGCGGAGCTGCGCCGTATCGGCGAGTCCAGCGCAGACCGCCACGGCGGCCATGAGCGAAAGAGCATACTTTTTCATCGCTACAGCACGAATGTGCATTTCGCTCCCTTGATATCCGCCATCCGCGCGTCCCAAACGGGATTGCGCTTCTCCTGCGGGACGGGACTGCCGAGGAAGAAATCCTTCTGCACGAATTTCGCCTGCGCCACTCTGCGGCCGTGCCACTTGCCGGCGGCTACGCGCATCGTGACATATCCGATGTCGCCCCAGCATCCGTTGGACGGCAGTGTCAGCCACGGCACGGTCTTGGGTTCGCGCCAGTTGGCGACATTCATTTTCCAGAGGTGGTCGTGGCCGTGTATGTAGCCGCGGCAATTCGGGAATTTCACGATGTAATCATGCAAACGTTTTTTCCCGTCCGCGCCGAATTTCAATTCGTAGATTGGATGGTGCGCTCCTATGAAGAAAGGGCGCGGCCATTTCGGCAATTCCGAAAGCACCCATTCTTGCGATGCCTTGGAAAGCGCCCCGGCCGTCGGATTCCACGCATCCGGTTCGTCCTTTTCGTTCAGCGAGTCGAGCATCACCAAATCATAGTCGGGCAGAGAAGTGACTGTATGGATGGCGCCGGGGACGAGCGTGCGCTGTTCGTATTCGGGCCAGACTTCGAGAAACGCCTTGCGATGGTCGTGGTTGCCCATACCGATGGTCAATTTGATCCCGGCGTCGATCAGCAGCTTCAAATCTGGATAAGACCGTTTGTAGTCGACCAGTCGCCCCTGCAGATGCGCGAGGTCGCCGAAAATGAACACATGGCGCGGCAGCGGCTCCATGCGCAATATTTCCGCGACATTCTCTTTCAGCCAATGCCGCATGGTGGTTTTGAACGGCTTGCCGTTTCCCGGGTCGTTGTCAAGACCGTTGACATGAACGTCGGAAAGGAATACGGCGAACGACTCGTCGAAATCCGCAGGCGCAGCGGCGAACAGCCGGCGGGGCGTCACCGCCGCCGCCAGCCCTGCCGCAAGCAACCCTTTTGCAAAATCTCTGCGTGTCGTACGCATTTCTGCCGTCAACGAAGTATTAGCACCATTCCGAGCGGCAGCATCGTCACTTCGGCCGAGGCTTCTTCGCCAAGCACCTCCACGCCATCCTTGAGAAAGACGGGCGTGACGCAATAGACGACGGGATTCCCGCCCACCGCCTTCGGGCGCTCCCACACGACGGTGACCTCCTGCCCGGTCGCGCCGGCAAGCACGACGCCGTTGCGCGTCCAGATGTAGCGGACCGCACCAGGCGCATACGCCGACAGCGTCGCGGCCTTATGCGGATTAATCGACGTAGCCGCCGGCGAAACCGTCAGCACTGTCTTCGCGCCCGCGAACTTGCCGTAGCCATCTCCGCCGCCGTATTTGAAGGCGTTGCTTCCCGAAACGGTGCTTGTCACCACATTGCCTGTCATCGTGTCGTATAGCCCAACCGTATCGCCGTTCTTGTAGGGCAGATACTCATGGACGAGCACGCCAGACTCGTAGATGCGGAAGGCGTAAAGCCTCATCTTCGAACGGTTCGCGTAGGATCCTGTCGCGTCCGTTCCATTGGCGAAGAGATATATTGGAATATCGACCACCTTCGAGCAGACAGTTGCGCTGGTGAACGCAAACATCTTGTAGCCGGAATATCCGCACTCGTGATTAGCGATGTCGAGGACGGCGACATGACGATTCAAATCAGCCGGGACACCGGTTATCTGCGCCGTCCATGAGTCGCCCGCGCCAAATGCTACGTTGCCATTCCCCTGAACATAGATTTCGGAGCTGGGAGCACCGGACGCCGCCGCGCCGAACGGACGTTTTTGACTGCCAATTTCCGTAAACTGGTAGTCAATCTCGTAACGCGTGTTCGGCGTCGTGTGATAGCCAAGGTTGATGGCCTGCGTGCCGTCCGACTCGATGTACGCATCCTCGGCGCGCATCGAGGCCACGAAGAACGCGTCGTTCAAATCGCTGTTCGCAGTGTACCCTGTGAATTCCTTAGAACTCGCCTTGACGAGAACCTTGCCCTGCACCTTGTCGAGAAGCGCATACGAGCCGCCCTGGCAGATCGGCACATAGTCGCGTACAAGAACCCCCTCTTCGTAAATCTTGAAACCGTAGATACGAGCCTTGCAACTGTTCGCGTTCATTGTGGAATTGCAAAGCAGCTTCAGCGTGTTGCTTGACTTCTCCGGCACCTTGCCGTTAGCAGCAATATTCGCTTCTCGAATAGTCATTCCACTTGTCTCTACTTTCGCCTTCAGATTGTATGCATCCAGAGTCAATGTACGTCTAACATGCGGAGAATAAGGCACATTAAGTGTTTTAAACTGATCGAGACCGCATGCATAGGCGACATCCCCCTGGCCTGCGCCGCCGTTGCCATACATGCGCATATACATTTCCCCGTCGTTCTTGGCTTTCTGATCAGTGCCAGCCTCGAACGGAAACTGCTGCGGAGAAGCTTGTTGCATAAGAAGCATAAAGTCACAGACGATGCAAGTGTTGCTCGTCACATAGTATCCTGTATCGAAGTAGCGTCCGCCGTCAGGGTTCTCGACGTAGGGGTCCTCTTCGAGCGTTTCGACGGCACCGCCCGCGATGAGCCCGTCGCCGGAGTAGAAATTGCCGTCGCCGTCCTTAAAGCCTGCCACGCCGCCCTTGACCGCCGGGGTGAGCGTCAGCACGGGTGAACCGTTCTCGTAGAACTTCACGCCGTAGATGCGCGCCTTCGCGTGCTGCTTGTTGTGGCCGTATGCGTCCGTCGCGAAACCGAAGAGCAGCACCGGCCAGTTGGCCTGGGCCGTGTTGAGCGTCCAGCTTTCATGGAAAACGGATTCTGCCTCGATCGTCCCATCGTGCGAGGATAGCGAAAGGTGTCGTCCGGGACCATCGAACACCGCCGTGTGGCGCGCGAGATCGAGCGGAATCGCAGAACTGGACAACGTATCCACCGTGTTGTCGTGGTTTCCGTCGCGCATCTCGAGCACGAAGTTCGACGTGTTCTTGCACCAAAGGATCGTCGAAATGCCGGCGTCCGCGCCGTAACCACCAAGGACGCCTGCGCTGGAAACGATGGAGGCTAGCGCATAGTCGATTTCGATTTTCGTGCTTGGCTTGACGAAATAGTAGGTGTTGACGACGGAGTAGAACGAGCCGTCGGACTCGATGAACGCATCGCCTTCTCTGGAGGCACCCGAAAGCTCCGTCGGTGCGTTCGCGCTGGCCGTGAGACCGCCGCAGGTGTAGAAGCGACCAGTCGCAAGATCCTCGAAACCGGCAGTGCCGTCGATGCAACGCGGCGCGAGGTCGCGCAGAAGCGTGTCGCCGGCCCAGATCTTGAGGCCGTAGACCTTCATCTTCGTGCACTGCTTGAACACGGAGCCGTCATCCGCGTCCGTATTACCGAAGAGGGCGAGCGGACGCGTCGCGCATTTCGTGCAATCGGCTTTCGTCGCGCCGTAGCCATACCAGTTTGTCGTCACGCCTGTCATGTAAGCGTTGCGGAGGGCGACATCGTCGATGACGACTGTATGACGCGCCGTGTTCGTGGCAATGCCGGTTGATACATTGTTGAAAGCCGTATCGGTGCCGCCGGCGAGAGAGATGTTTCCGCTGCTGTTGATGTAAACCGAAAAACGAGGCGAGCTGTCCTTTGTATCCTGTCCGAAGAGCCGGTCCTGCAGTTCATTCCCCTCCAGAAGCGCGTAGTCAAGCGCGATCTTGAGTTTAGGCGAGGCGCTGACGCCGAGGTTGATCGCGCTTGTGCCGTCCGATTCGACGTAAGGATCGTCGTCGATGGTCGGGACGTCGCCACCATAGGCGAATGTCCAGGTTCCGTTGGCTCGTGTGTCATAGAGGAACGCGCCGGTTTCGGCATCGACAAGACCGGCGATGCCATTCTTGATGGCAGGCGAGTAGTCGTGGAGAAGCGTGTATGTCTCGCCGTTGTCGTCGAGCTCCCAGATCCTTGCGCCGTAGATTTTCACCTTTGTGCCCTGCTGCGCCGAAGTGCCGGAGGCGTTTTTGCATGAAGCGAAAAAGGCAATCGGCCAGGCTGCGGTTTTCGTGTATGTCCATGAACTAATGAAGTCCGCCTGACTTTGGACGGTTCCATCTTGTGCGAACATCGTCCCCTTCTTCTTGGGAACGTCGATGACCATCGTGTGGCGCGTTGTATCGACGAGAACATCCAAGTTTTGTCCTTGCCATCCGCCATCCTTGCCGCAGAACTGGAATTTCTTGGACTGTGTTTCCGGCTGAGCGTAAAGAAGAACGGAGAAATTCGGATCCCCGTAATTGCCGAAAACGCAGTCCTTGCCCTTGATGGCTTCCGTCAACTGGAAATCGACTTCAATCTTCGTCTTCGGCCCCGGATAGTAGCCCGTGTTCATGAACTGCGTTCCGTCCGATTCAATATAAGCGGATGTGGACGCGGCAAGCACGCAGAGGTTGGCGTTATTGGCGTTGATGCGATTGACGAGAAACGCGGTCTTGCCGTCCTTCGTCACCTCGAAGCTGCGGAAGTTGGCGGTCGTGGTGCCGCCGGCGAGTGCGTGAAGCTCGGTGGCGGTGAAGGTTTTTAGAGTTTCGGCGACGGAAAGCCCATCAGCCGCGAGGCGGCAGACGGCGAGCTTGCCGCTGATGCAAAGGACATACATCACAGGGTTATCGGCGTCTTCGTTCGAGAGCTTCACGTTCGAAATGTCACCCGTGAGAC
>CAMZET010000013.1 GCA_947305825.1 uncultured Verrucomicrobiota bacterium | reverse complement strand
GAGCAGCCCGCCGCAGAGGAACCGGCGCCCGCCGCAGAGCAGCCCGCCGCAGAGGCGCCGGCTTCAGAACCTCCCGCAGCGGCGGAACCGCCGGCCGAAGCGCCTGCCACGGAGACTCCGCCGCAGGCCTGAAGGAGCGCTCCTTGACCGTTGTCAGAGAGCCAACATGGGACGACGCACCCGCGACCAAGTTGCAGGGCGTCGTTCGTCACTTTTCCGCGTTCCTGTCCTCCCTCGGATGGGCGATGCGTATTTTCATCGAAAGCGCGGCCTATTTCCCGTCGGTGCTCGTGCGCCGCGACTCGCGCGCCGAACTCGTGAACCAGCTCTACGTCACCGGCATCCGGACTCTTCCTGTCGTGACCGTCGTGTCGCTCTTCACGGGCATGATTCTCGCTTTGCAGGTCGGGCTGGAGTTGCGCCGCTTCAACCAGGAAATATATCTTGGCGCGGCGGTGATGATTTCGCTGATACGCGAAATGGGCCCGTTCTCGTGCGGGATGTGCCTGGCGGCTTGCGTCGGCTCGGCGATAGCGGCGGAGCTGGGCACGATGAAGGTCAACGACGAAGTGGCCGCGCTCGAAATCATGTCCATCCCGCCGATACGCTTCCTCGCCGCGCCGCGCATTCTCGCGCTCGTGCTCATGGCTCCGCTCCTGGGCTTCTTTTGTTGCATCGTCGGCACGATGGGCGGCGGCATCGTCGGCGCCACGCAGCTCGGCGTCGATTTCGAGCAGTACCTGTCGAGCGCGATGTCCATCGCCGAGGCGAAAGACCTCTTCGTCGGGCTTCTCAAAGCGCTCGTCTTCGGCGTGGTGATTGGCGTCGTCTCGGTCGCGGAGGGATTCGGCACGCATCTCGGCGCCACGGGCGTCGGGCGTTCGACGCAGCGCAGCGTAATCGTCAGCTTCCTGCTTATCCTGATGTTCGGCTACATGATAACGAGGGTCTGCTACCGATGAGCCTGATTCAGTTCGAGAATGTAGTCAAGCGTTTCAACGGCGTGCCTGTCCTGGACGGCGTGACGTTCGGCATCGAGAAGGGGGAGATTCTCGCTGTCGTCGGCCCGTCCGGCACAGGCAAGTCCGTCACGCTGAAGCATCTCGTGCGCCTCTTGACGCCGACGTCCGGCCGCGTGCTGGTGGACGGCGTGGACGTCGCGGCGTGTTCGTCGCGCGAGCTTTCGCGGATACGTTCGCGAATCGGGTATCTATTCCAGGGCGGGGCGCTTCTGGCGTGGATGACGGTGGCCGAGAACGTGGCGCTGCCGTTGCGCGAGTGCACGAACTTGCGCGAAGACGAGATAGAGCGCCGCGTGGCGGCCGCGCTCGAATCCGTCGAGCTCACCGCCGCCGCCGAGAAGTATCCGGCGCAAATCTCCGGCGGCATGCAGAAGCGCGCCGGCCTCGCTCGCGCCATCGTCCGCGACTCCGACGTCGTACTCTACGACGAACCCACGAGCGGCCTCGACCCTGTGACGAGCGTCACCATCCACCGTCTCATCAAAAAACTCAACAAAGACCTCGGGATTACTTCCGTCGTCGTCACGCACGACCTCCAGGGCGCACTATATTTTGCCGACCGCATCCTCCTGCTCAAGGACGGCAAAGTCGCCGAATGTTCCGCGCCGCAGCAGTTCGTGCAGTCTGAAAAACCCGCCGTCAGGGAATTCCTCGCGGCCATGAAGGGAGAAATCGCATGAGCAAGAAGAAAGACGCCTTTTCCGAGGCGATTGTAGGGCTGTTCATGCTGGCGGTGCTTTCGCTGCTCGTATATTTTACGATTATCATATCGGGCGTGGACGTTCTGCAAGGGCGGCAAAAGGTCGTTGCCAGCATCGTGTTTAGCGACGTCGGCGGCCTGAAAGACCACGACAACGTGATGTATCGCGGCACGAAAGTCGGCACGGTCGACAGGATTGTGCTTTCGCCCACGAACCTGACGGTGGTAATCGAAGTCGACCGCGACGTCGTGCTGCGCGACTCCTACCGCGCTGTCGTATGCAACCTCTCCATGCTCGGCGGCAATTATCTTTTGCTCGAGGAGGGCGAAGGCGACATGCTGCCCTTGGAGACCACTTTGTTTGCAGGCGAGACGCCGACGGACTGGATGCGCGACGTGTCGAACATAGCGAAGAATCTCAACGAGTTCACGTCCGGCGGAGAGCTCAAGGCAATCGTCACGAACGTGCAGGCGGCAAGCGAGAAGGTGCTGACCGTGGTTGACCGCGTGGCGCGCGGCGAAGGCACGGTAGGCCGGCTGCTCTCGTCGGACGATACGGTCTACCAGGACATAAAAGCGGCTGTCGCGGACGCGAAGACGGTCGTGAGCAACGTGAACGAAGTCGTGGCGAGAGTATCACGCGGCGAAGGGACCGTGGGCCGCCTCCTCTCCTCCGACGAACGGCTTTACGACGATTTGACGAACACGCTCGCCAACGCCAGCGCCATCAGCGACCGTCTTCGCGACGGCGAGGGGCTCGCCGGCCGCTTGCTCGCGAAGGACGACCCGCTCGCAAAGGAAGTCGAAGACGCCGTGGCCGCTTTCCAAAAGGCGTGCGAGAGTTTCGACGCGAAGCAGGTAATGGACTCGGCGTCCGTCCTGCTCGCGAATCTGAACGCGACGGCGGAACGCCTGAAAGACGGCGACGGCACGCTCGGCAAACTTATCAACGACCCGGAACTTTACAACGAAGTGAACGCGCTCGCGAAAGACGTGCGGCAGGTTCTGGACAATTTCCGCGACACGACGCCGATATCGACGTTCGGTTCGCTCATCATGGGCGGGCTGTAAACCGGCTGAACGCAGAAGGGAGCAAAGATGAAACAGATAAGCGTAGGAATCCTTGGTTTCGGAACGGTTGGCGCGGGCGTCGCGGAAGGGCTTTTGAAGCATCGCGAAGTCATGGCCCGCCGTCTCGGCGTCGATATCGTCCTCAAGAAAGTCGCAGACCTCGACATAACGACGCCACGCGGCGTGGACGTGCCGGTGGAACTTCTGACGACGGACGCCGCCGCCGTGGTCGCCGACGAATCGATACAGATTATCGTCGAGACGATAGGCGGCACGGGAATCGCGAAGAAGCTCGTGCTCGACGCGCTCGCGGCCGGCAAGAGCGTAGTGACGGCGAACAAGAAACTGCTGGCTGAACACGGGCGCGAGATATTCGACGCGGCGGCGGCGGCCGGCGTCGACATATATTTCGGCGCGTCTGTCGGCGGCGGCATCCCGATTATCCGCGTCTTGCGCGAAGGCCTCGCCGGCAACGAAATCGAGAGCATCCACGGCATCCTCAACGGAACGTGCAACTACATTTTGACGCGCATGGAGAACGAGGGGCTCGCGTTCGATGAAGTCCTCGCGGACGCGCAGCGTCTCGGATACGCGGAAGCGAACCCGTCGCTCGACATAGACGGCTTCGACACCGCGCACAAGGCGTGCATCCTCGCCTCGCTCGCGTATGGGTTCCAGCCGCGTCTGGAGGACGTGCAGGTCGAAGGCATACGCAACCTTGCCGGCGAAGACGTGAAATACGCGGCGGCGTTCGGCTACCGAATCAAGCTTCTCGCCGTGGTGTCGCGCAGCGGCGACGAGGTGGAGGTCGGCGTGCATCCGACGCTCGTGCCGTTTTCGCACATGCTCTCGAACGTGAACGACGCGTTCAACGCGGCGATGGTGAAGGGCGACATGAGCGACTACACGATGTATTACGGGCGCGGCGCGGGCCGCGCACCGACGGCGTCGACCGTAATCGGCGACATCGGCGACATCGCTCGCAACTTGGCGCACGGCGAGACGCGCTACTCTCGCGCCGCGCCCTCGTACGCCGAAGGTGCGCTGAAGCTGCGCTCGCCGGGAGACATCCGTTCGCGCTTCTACATCCGTTTCATGGTGGCCGACAGGCCGGGCGCGTTCGGCACGATTGCCACAATCCTCGGCCGCCACGCAGTGTCGATTTCCGCAGCGAACCAGACCGGCGGCAACGGCGGAACAAGCGCCGTGCCCGTCGTCGTCCTGACCCACGAGGCCAAGACTTCCGATTTGGAGGCGGCGCTCGCGGAAATCGAATCCAGCGGCGCCATCGCCGCCAGCCCCGTCAAACTCAGAATGATTTAGGCCGGACAACTCAAGGGGCAGAAATACAAGGGACAATAAATGAAAGTCTGCAAATTCGGTGGTTCGTCGCTCGCAAACGCAGCGCAACTCAACAAGGTAATTGACATAGTCCTGGCCGACCCGTCGCGCCGCATTGTCGTCGTCTCCGCTCCGGGCAAACGCCATTCCGGCGACACGAAGGTGACCGACCTCTTGATTGAACTCGCCCGGACGGCTCTCAAGGGCGAGAACACCGACAGGCAGTTCGGCGCGGTCGTCGAGCGCTATGCGGAAATGGCGCAGGAACTCAGGCTCGGCGACGAAATAGTGCGCACGATAGAGGAAGATTTGATTGAGCGTCTGGCGCAAGTTTCGTCGCTCGCCGAGCCGGAGTTCATGGATTTGATGAAGGCGGCGGGCGAGGACAACAACGCCAAGCTCGTCGCCGTCGCGTTCGTCGCGCGAGGCAAGCGCGCCCGCTACGCCAGCCCCCGCGATACCGGCATGATTCTCAAAGGCGAGTTCGGCGACGCCCAGCTCGACCCCGAAAGCTATCCGCGCCTTTCGCGCGCCTTTTCCAATTTCGAGGGCAT
Source organism: uncultured Verrucomicrobiota bacterium (assembly GCA_947305825.1). The sequence continues at coordinate 9,006 of CAMZET010000013.1, read as the reverse complement.
CGTCGTCTATCCCGGCTTCTTCGGATACACGCGCGACGGCAAGGTCGCCACTTTCCCGCGCGGCGGCAGCGACATCACCGGCTCGATTCTCGCCGCCGCCGTGTGCGCCGACGTCTACGAAAACTTCACCGACGTCGATTCCGTCTATCCGGTGGACCCGCGCATCGTCCCGGAAGTCCGCGAAGGCATCCCGACGATGACCTACCGCGAAATGCGCGAGCTCGCGTACGCCGGCTTCGGCGTCTTCAACGACGATGCCGTGATTCCCGCCGTTCGCGCGCGCATCCCGATAAACATCCGCAACACAAACCATCCCGGCGAGCCCGGCACGATGATACAGCAGTCGCGCCGCGTCGTGCCGGGAACCGTTGTCGGCATCGCTTCCGCCGACGGCTTCTGCAACATCGTCGTCGACAAATACCTCATGAACCGCGAAATCGGCTTCGGTCGCCGCCTTCTCCAAATCCTCGAAGAGGAAGGCATCGCGTACGAACACATGCCGTCCGGCGTCGATTCGCAATGCGTCATCGTCAAGGGGCAGTTCCTGCCCAAGGAAATGGAGCACCGCGTAATCCAGCACATCAAGCGCGAACTCTCGCCCGATTCGGTGCTGGTCGAACGCGACTTGACGATGATTATGGTCGTCGGCGAAGGGATGTGCTACACGGCCGGCATGTTCGCCAAAGCGTGCCTCGCGCTCGCTTCCGCCGGCATAAACATTTCGATGGTGAACCAGGGCTCGAGCGAAGTCAGCTTCATGATTGCGATACGTTCTCGCGACCGCGACGCCGCCGTCCGCTCGCTCTACAGGACTTTCTTCGCCTAGTGCGCTCCAAGCACGGAACCTCCAAATTCAGAAAGGAACTGAAGACATGGATGCAAACTGCATATTCTGCCGGATTGCCGCCGGCGAAATTCCGTCCTTCAAGATTTACGAAGACGAACTGGTGCTGGCGTATCTGGACATCAATCCGTTCAGCGAAGGGCACACGCTCGTGATTCCGAAAGCGCATTCGGCCGGGCTGCTGGACACTGACGACGCGACGCTCGCTGCGATAGTGTCGCGCGTGAAGAAGGTGGCGGCGCACTTGAAGGCCGCGCTGCCTTGCGACGGCTTCAACATCCTGCAGAACAACGGCGAAGCGGCCGGCCAGACGGTGCACCACATCCATTTCCACATCGTGCCGCGCTCAAACGGCGACGCGCTCGCGTTCGAGAACCGCAAAGGCGACATGGCTGCGCTCGCCGCTCTCGCCCAGAGGCTGAAGATGTGACGGCGGCGCAATTCGTAGACAATCCCGACTGGGCCAATTTCCTCCCGGAAGAGCGCGACGCGGCGCGTCCAAGAGCTCTTCCGGCGCATGAGGACTGCTCGCCGCTCGACATCGAAAAGACCGCGACGCATTTGCGCGCCGGCGGCACGCTCGGCGCTCTCGAAGGCTACGAGGAGCGCCCAGGCCAAATCGAGATGCTGAAATCCATCGTGGCCGCGTTCAACGCCCGCGAGCATCTCATGGCCGAAGCCGGCACAGGCGTCGGCAAGTCGCTCGCCTATTTGATTCCCTCCGTACTCTGGAGCCAGCTAAACGACACGCCAGTTGTGGTTTCGACCGCCACGCGCAATCTCCAGACGCAGCTTCTCAAGCACGACATACCGCGCGCCCTCAAAGTCCTGGAAGCCGACGGCGGCGACGCTTCCAAGTTCAAGGTCGCTCTGCTCAAAGGCCGCGTCAACTATCTTTGCCTGAAAGCGGTGGACGACTTTTTCGCCAACGGCTACTGGACGATGGACGCGGGCGACCAGGCGCTTCTCCCCGATTTCATATCGTGGCTGAAGACGACGGCGGACGGCGACCTCGACGTCTACGACGGGCTTCCGCGTTCGACGCTGACGTGTCCGGGCGAAGAGTGTCCCGGGCGTCGCTGCCGATTCTATTCGCGGTGTTTCGTGTACCGCGCGCGCCGCCGCGCCCTCGAGGCGAATCTCGTCGTCGTCAACCATTCGCTCGTTTTGGCGGACGCCGACAGCGGCGCGAGTTCCCTGCTGCCGCCGTTCGGCCGCCTCGTCCTCGACGAAGCCCACAATCTCGAAGACATCGCGACCGACCAGTTGAGCCGCGAGTTTTCCATACCCGCTCTGACGCGCATATTCAACCGCCTTCACAGGAAAGGGCGCGGCCGTGGCGGACGCGCCTCCGGCATCCTCGCCAACATCGAGCGGGCGTTCCAGAAGAGCGCGATTGATTCGGCGTGTTCGCGCGCGATACTTTCGGACCTCACAACTGCGAGTTCCCTCACGGTGCGCTCGTTCGACGCGGCGGACAAACTCGCCGAACTCGCCGGCCGCCTCTTTCCTCCGGGCTCCAGAAGCGACTGCTGCCGCTACCGCGTCGTGCCCGCTCCCGACGGCAAGCCGGTGAGAGAGCATTCTCGCGGCGGACTCTTCGAGCCTTATGGCGGCAAGTTCGACGAGAAGGCCCTCGCTTCCGCGCTGCACGATTTCGAGGCGGCCATGGCGGCGTTCGTCAATCTGCTGCACGACATGTGCCGCACTCTCTCCGAGCCTGGCCGCGACGGCGCGCCGTCGCCGTTCGCCGATTTTGCCTCGCAGCTCGACGGCGCGACGCAGACGCTCGTCCAATTCGTGAACGACACGCTCTTCGTGTTCAAGGGGTCGAACGACAGCCACGCCTACTGGATTGAGCGCGTGCAGAAGGAAAACCGGCGCTCGTTCCTGCGGCTGGTCGCCGCGCCGCTTACCGTCGCGGACGAACTGAAGCGGATGCTCTACGACCACAAGGATTCGGTCATTCTTTCTTCCGCGACATTGCGCGTCGGCAGCGACTTCAAGTACATGCTGCGCCGGCTCGGCTGTTCCGAACGCTTCAAAGTTCTGGCGGCGGACAGCCCCTTCGACTATCTTCGCCAGGCGCTCGTGCTCGCGCCGAACTGCATGCCTGACCCCGCCGTCTCGCCAGCGGAATACGCGGCGGCGCTCGGCGAGCTGATGCGCGATTTGTTCTCCGCCACGCGAGGCCGCGCCCTCGTGCTGTTCACGAGCTACGAGATGATGCGCAGCGTTTCGGCTGCGGCGCGCGAGGCGCTCTCCAGCGACGGCATTCGCCTGCTGGTGCAAGGCGAAGGGCTCTCGCGCGAGGCGCTCACGGCCGCGCTGCGCGACGGCGGCGACTCTTCGCCCACGATAATATTCGGCGCTCAGTCGTTCTGGGAGGGCGTGGACATCGCCGGCGCCGCGCTCAGTTGCGTCGTCATCGCCCGCCTCCCCTTCGCGCAGCGCGGCGACCCGATTGTCGAGGCTCGCAGCGAGAAGTGCGAGCGCGAGGGCGGCAGCTCGTTCCGCGACTACTACCTGCCCGAAGCGGTGATACGTTTCCGCCAGGGCTTCGGGCGACTGATACGCACCAAGTCCGACCGCGGCGTCGTCGTGATAACCGACCCTCGCATCGTGACGAAGAACTACGGCGGAGTGTTCCGCCGAGCGATTCCGGCGAGCACCCACACCGTCGCCGACCTCGCCGAACTCGTCCGCCGCGTAAACGATTTCTTCCAGGATTCCCAAGGAGGCTCATGATACACGATTGCGTACTGACGATAGCCGGGTCGGATTCCGGCGGCAACGCCGGCGTCCAGGCGGATTTGCGAGCGTTCCATTCGTATTCGCTGCACGGCTGCACCGTGTTCGCCGCGCTGACGGCGCAGAATCCATTCGGCGTGAGCGCGATTCATCCGGTGCCGGCGCAATTCGTGGCCGCGCAGCTGGACGCCGTTCTCGGCACGTACTCGATAAAGGCGCTGAAGACCGGTATGCTGTCCGACCCGGCGGTGATAGAGGTTGTGGCGTCGCGCCTCTCGAAACGTCCGGAAATAGTCAAGGTAATAGATCCGGTCATGGTCGCGACGAGCGGCGCGGCGCTGGCGACGGCACCGGCGGTGGCGGCGATTCGCAAGCATTTGATTCCGCTTGCGACAGTGATTACCCCCAACATTCCCGAAGCCGGCGTGCTGCTGGAACGTTCAGGCGTTGGCGCGGCGAGCGACGCCGGCGCCATGCGCGACACGGCCCGCGCTCTCGCGGAGAGTTACGGCGTCGCGGTTCTTCTCAAGGGCGGTCACGGCGACGGCCCGGTCGCCCTCGACGTGCTTTGCGACCGCGACGGGAACGTGACAGAATACGCGGCCGAGCGTATCGCGAATCCCGTCTCCACGCACGGCACAGGATGCTCGCTCGCCGCCGCGCTAGCCGCCGAACTCGCGCTCGGCCGCCCGCTCGCGGCGGCGGTTGCCGGGGCGAAGGAATACGTGCGGCAGGCAATCGAAGGTTCCTATCTCGTCGGCCCGAACGGTTGCGGGGTGCTGGGGTTTGTGGAAGGACGCTAGGCCATGCTCGAACGGCTCCAGAACATTCTCGCCAAGGCTGGCATCGCTTCCAGACGCGCCGCCGCCGACATGATTGAAGCCGGGCGCGTCGCCGTCGGCCACAAGGTCGTGCGCGAACCGGGCGCGCGCTTCGACCCCGGCGCCGAGAAAATCTATGTAGACGGGCGCCGCATCGCCAACCCCGAACGTCGCCGCACTATCATGCTCTACAAGCCCGTCGGCGTACTTTCCTCCATGAGCGACCCGTTCGGCGGCGAAACCGTAGCTGACCTCCTGCGCGGAAGGGTCTCCGAACGCCTCGTCCCCGTCGGCCGCCTCGACAAGGATTCGGAAGGGCTTTTGCTGATGTCGAACGACGGCGATTTGACGCTGCGCCTGACGCATCCGCGCTTCGAGCACGAAAAGACGTACGTCGTGCGCGTCGCTGGGCGCTGGACCGAAGACAAGCTCGCCGTCCTCCGCGGCCCGGTCGAAATGCCAGACGGCTACGTCACGCGACCTGTTCCCGTGCGCGTCCTCCGCCAGTTGTCACCGAGCGAGACGGTGCTCGAATTCAAGTTGCGGGAAGGGCGCAAGCGGCAGATACGCTACATGTGTTCTGCGGCGCATCTCGTCGTGCTTTCGCTAAAGCGCGTGGCGATTGGTTCTCTCGCGCTGCCGCCGTCGCTCAAGCCCGGCGAATGGCGCGACCTAAACGAACGGGAGCTTAATTTGATATAATATTTCAAAACCAACGCGACGGCGGCCCGCCGGGCGCCGCGCCGAAAAACGAAAGGAAGCAGCATCCGGGAATGGTATTGAAGTTTGCGCCAAACCGCCGCACCGCACTGTGGGGCGAGGAGAACTGGCTAGTGTCCGCGCTCGCCGTGCAGCCGTCCGTGCCGTCCCCGGAACTTTCAGAAATGTTTCCCGGGACTCTGGCGGATTTGGCGCCGACTTTCCCGCTGCTCGTGAAGACGATAGACGCGAGGATGCGCTTGTCGGTGCAGGTGCATCCGAACGAGCGCACGTGCCTTGTCACCGGCGGCGCGCCGAAAGCGGAAATGTGGTTCGCGCTGCGCGACAGCGCGGTCTACGCCGGTCTCAAGCCTGGCGTCGGGCCTCGCGACATCGAACGCGCCGTGGTGGACGGCTCGTTCGAGGAACTCCTCCTGCGCCACGACTTGAAGGCCGGCGACGCCATGTTCATTCCCGGCGGGCTCGTGCACTCGATTTGCGAAAACTCGTTCATCTACGAAGTCCAGCAGTCGAGCGACACGACGTTCCGGCTCTACGACTGGGGGCGCGTAGGCGCGGACGGCAAGCCGCGCACGCTGCACGTCGAGCAAGCGCTCGCCGCAATCGACTACACGCTGGCACCGCCCGAAGTGGCACGCGACGTAGAGTGCCCGTATTTCCGGTTTTCGTGCAGGACGGTGCGCGGTGCGCTTTCGCTGGGAGCCGAACGCTACACGGCGTTCTACGTTTTCCGAGGCGAGGTGCGGCTGCGCGGCGAATGGCTTGTCGAGGGCGAGAGCCGGCTGATTTTGGGCGAGGACGGCGGCGTGACGCTCGAGGGCGACGGCGCCGAAGTCCTGGTGACTTCAACCGTAGCGAAGGGAAGGGCAGAACATTGATTGATGAACTTGCGAAAGTGGTGGAGCATGCCGACCTAGGCGCAGGATACAAGCGTCTCGTGCTGGAGGCGCCAGGCGTGGCAGCCGGTTTGCGTCCGGGTCAGTTCGTGCACGTCAAGGTGCCGGCGCTGGAAGATACGGCTTTGCGGCGCCCGTTTTCCGTGTTCGACGCGCACGGCGGGCTCGTCACGATTTTGTACAAGCGCGTAGGTCGCGGGACGGCGGCGCTTAATCTCGTTCAGCCGGGCCAGACGCTTGCTGTGGAAGGCCCGCTCGGACGCGGCTTTCCGCTCGAATGCGCCGGCAAGGCGCTGCTTGTAGCCGGCGGATACGGCGTCGCGCCGCTCTATTTTCTGGCGCGGCACATTCGCTCCGAAGGTGTTGCGCTTTTCGTCGGCGGCAGGACGGCCGGCGATTTGCTCGCGCTCGGCGACTTCGCCGCGCTGGGCGTTGAAACGCACGTTGCGACGAACGACGGCACCGCAGGCGAGAAGGGCTTCGTCACGCTTCCGCTCGACCGCGAAATAAACTCGCTGCGCAACGCGGGAAAGGAATTCACGCTTTTCACTTGCGGGCCTGACGGCCTTCTCCGCGCCGTGTCCGAACGCGCCGTATCGCTCGGCGCCAAGGGATGGATTTCGGTAGACCGCCACATGATTTGCGGCGTAGGCGCGTGCTTCGCGTGCATCCAGAAGACCGTCCACGGCAACGCTCGCTGCTGCGTGGACGGCCCGGTGTTCCCCGCAGAGGATTTGGTCTGGAATTGACGGCTGTTTGACGGCTGTTTGACGGCAAGGAGGGTTTGCGATGAATACGACGGTTGACACAAGCGTTCGCATAGGTTCGCTGGCGATGGCGACGCCGCTGACGACGGCGAGCGGGACATTCGGCTACGGGACGGAATATCTCGGTGCGCTCGACTACAGTGCGTTTGGCGCGGTGACGGTGAAGGGAGTCCGTCTGGACCCGTGGCCCGGCAATCAGATGCCTCGCCACGTGGAAGTTCCAGGCGGACTCGTCAATGCAATCGGCCTCCAGGGCCCGGGCATCGATGCGTTCGTCGGACATTATATGCCGCTGTACCGCGAAAAGCTCGGCGAGCTTCCGCTCATCGTCAACATCTGGGGCGGCAGCGTTGAGGAATACGCCGAAGTCGCCCGCCGTCTGGAGGCCGCCGGCGGCGTCGCGGCCGTCGAATGCAACGTCTCGTGCCCCAACGTCAAGGAAGGCGGCCACACGTTCGGCCAGGACCCCGCCGTCCTCGCGCGTCTCGTCGCCGCCGTGCGCGAGGCGACGACGCTGCCGCTAGTCGTGAAGCTCGCTCCGAACGTGCCCGACATCGCGCCATACGTCCGCGCCTGCGAAGACGGCGGCGCGGATGCGCTGTCGCTCATCAACACGATTCCGGCGATGGTGATAGACGTGGAGGCTCGCCGCCCGGTTCTCGCGAACAAGAGCGGCGGGCTTTCCGGGCGGTGCGTCCATCCCGCCGCCGTGAAGGTGGTGTACGACGCGCACCGCGTCACGCGCCTGCCGATTATCGCCATGGGCGGCGTCTACGGCTGGCGCGACGCGGCGGAGTTTCTTCTGGCCGGCGCAAGCGCAGTCGCTGTCGGCACCGCCACGTTCACGAACCCGCGCACCGCCGAGGAAGTGCTGCACGGTCTCGTGGACTATTGCCGTCGCCATTCGTTCGCCGCAATCCGCGACATGACGGGAGCTTTGGAATAGCATGGACCGGCTAGACATTCTGGCGATGCCGTTCGTGTGGCGGGCGGTGGTCGCGGGCGCGACGATAGCTCTCTCGGCGGCGCTGCTGGGCGTGACGCTCGTGCTGCGGCGCCTGTCGTTCATGGGCGACGGGCTTTCGCACGTCGCGTTCGGCGCGATGGCGGTGGCGACGGCTGTCGGGCTTTCCGGTGGCGGTCTGGCGCTTTCGCTTCCGCTCACGGCGCTGGCGGCGGTGTTTCTGCTCGGTCGGCGCGGGCAAGTGCAGGGTGATGCCGCGCTCGCGATGCTGTCCGTGGGCGCGATGGCCGCCGGCTACCTCCTCATGAACATTTTCCCGTCCTCCGCGAACGTCTCCGGCGACGTCTGCACCTCGCTTTTCGGCGCGGTTTCACTCCTGACGCTCTCGACGGCGGAGACGTGGCTCTGCGTGGGGCTGGCCGCTGGTGTGATTGCGTTTTCGGCGCTTACGTACAACCGCTCGTTCGACGTCGCGTTCGACGAGGATTTCGCCCGCGCCTGCGGGGCGGACGTCGCGCTCTACAACCGCGTGTGCGCTGTCGTCGTCGCGGTGGTGATAGTCGTGTCGATGCGGCTCGTCGGTGCGCTGCTCGTGAGCGCGCTGATAGTTTTCCCGGCGATTTCGGCCATGCGTCTCGTCAAGTCGTACCGGGCCGTGACGCTTGTGGCGGCGGCATTCGCGCTCGCCTGCGCCCTCGCCGGGCTCCTCGCCGCCGTGGCGTTCGAGCGTCCCCTCGGCGCGACCGTGGTCGCCGTCCACGCCGTGGCGACGGCGGCGGCGTTCTACGCGCCGCGCTCGCTCGCGCTGCTTGCGCTCGCGCTGGCAGGGGCAGTCGCCGCGCCGCTTTTCTTCTCCGGCGCCGCCGCGAGCGACGCCAAGCCCGCCGTCATCGTCTCCATCGCGCCCGTCTACGATTGGACGCGCGAAATACTGGGCGACGCCACGAACCGCGTCGCGCTCTCGCTCCTCCAGAAAAACGGCGGCGACATGCACTCCTTCCAGCCCACCGCCTCCGACATCCGCGACATCGCCAGAAGCGACCTCTTCGTCTACGTCGGCGGCATTTCCGACGCCTGGGTGGAAGGGGTGCTCGCCGCCAACCCGAATCCGCGCCGCCGCGCCCTCGCCCTCATCGGACAAGACGGCCACGAACACGATGAGTGCCACCACCGCCCCGAGGGCGACCACGACTGCGACCATGACTGCGAAGAGTGCCACCACGGCCATTCCAGCCATCCCGAC
>CAMZET010000012.1 GCA_947305825.1 uncultured Verrucomicrobiota bacterium | reverse complement strand
GCTCCGGCAGAACGCGCGTCTCGCGCGTTCCAACTGCAACAGGCGTATCGGGCGCGACTTCAGTCGCAAAGTTGCCGAATACCGTGAATGGCATATACATGCGCGATTGCGAAGACGCCGTCGCCTCTTCCGCACCGCTTGGTTCGGCGGTATTCTTTTCGGCGGCATTCATGTAAAACGCGCGGGGCGTGCGTTCCGTGCCCGCTTCTCCCGTTTCGCCTTCCGGCTGCCCTACCTGGCCCATTGCGCACTCGAAACGGGCGACGGCATCCTGCAAAGGCGCAGGGAGTTCCAACGGTTTGAGTCCATCCGAAGACGCCAGCGCCAACTCCACCGGCGGGACAAAACCCAAATCAAACGCTATTGCTCCCACTGTCACAGTTCCTCCTTCCTCACCATGAAATCCTCGAGTTCTCCCTCGGCCCGGTGCTCGTCGGCGGCGGCCTCCGCCTTGCGCCAGACGTCTTTGTGTTCATCTATTTTCATTCGGTTGCGCGTCGCCGTGGTAAAGTTCGCCCTGGCGGCGGATTCCGCTTCTTCGCGCTTCTTGACTTCGCCCTCCGCCCGGGAAACGCCATCTTTCTTAAGATTGCCCTCTTCGTCGATTTGCGCGAGCCCCTCCTCCAGCAAATCGATGCGTTCGCGGGAGACTTCCCTGCCGATTACGGCATCCCATAGCCTGTCGCGGCGCGATTCGCGGGTTTCGTTGTAGCGGTCAAGTTCTTCGACGCGGCGGGCGAGGGCGTCTCGCGCCTCTGCGGTGGCGCGGCGCGCCGCAGTCAGCTCCCCGGCCGCGCGGTCTTCACGCATCGTCCTGATGCGAAGCAATGGCTCAAGCACATATCCCATCAGCCAACCGCCTCCTTGAGCATCCTGATGGTGTCGTCGTAGCGCGGCTTCTCGTCGAGCCCCTGCTTCAGAAACGCATTGACTGCGCCGTTCTTGGCTACCGCCTCGTCCGTTTCCGGGTCGGCGCCCTTCTTGTATTCGCCAATCTTGAGAAGTAGTTCGACTTCGGCGTATTTGGCGAGGAGGTTGCGCAGTTTCGCGGCGGCTGCCTTGTGGTCTTTCGGTATGATTGCGGACTGGCAGCGAGAGACGGAAGCGAGAATGTCTATCGCCGGGTAATGGTTCATCTGCGCAAGACGCCGCGATAGGATGATGTGGCCGTCGAGAATGGAGCGCGTCTCGTCGGCGATAGGCTCGGTCATGTCGTCGCCCTCGACGAGCACGGTGTAGAGCGCGGTGATGGAGCCTTTGGAGGAATTGCCGGCGCGTTCCATCAAGCGCGGCAGTTCGGAAAACACGCTGGGCGGGAAGCCGCGGCGCGTAGGCGGCTCGCCCGCCGCCAGGCCGATTTCGCGCTGCGCACGCCCGAAGCGCGTCACCGAGTCCATCAGCAGCAAGACTTTCTTCCCCTTGTCGCGGAACGACTCCGCTATAGCCGTCGCCACATATGCGGCTTTCAAACGCTCCATCGACGAGCGGTCGGACGTCGAAATGACAAGCACCGACTTCTTCAGCCCCTCCGGACCCAAATCTTTCTCGATGAACTCGCGGACTTCGCGGCCACGCTCGCCGATAAGCGCGAGCACCGTCACTTCCGCCTCGGTGTTGCGGATTATGGAGGCGAGCAAGGTGGACTTGCCGCCGCCAGCCGCCGCGAAAATCCCCATGCGCTGCCCTTCTCCGCACGTGAGCATCGCGTCTATCGCCTTTATCCCAAGCGAAATCGGCTTCGTTATAATGCGCCTCTCTAGCGGCGACGGCGGGTCTGCATACACTGGATAGTAGCCCTCCGGCCTGAGGGGGCCCTTCTGGTCGGCGTCCATCGGGCGTCCTAGGCCGTCCAGGACGCGCCCCAGCAGGTTCGCGCCGACAGGCACCATCTGCACCCGGCGCGTGGGTATGACCTCCGTCTCGGCGGAAATGCCGATCATCTGCCCGAGCGCTGTGAGCAAAACCGCCTCGCGCGTGAAACCCACGACTTCCGCCTGGACTTCGATATTCTCCCAGGGATTGCGCAGAAGGCATATTTCTCCGACCTTGACGCCGGGAACGGAAGCCTTTATGATGGTGCCGACGACCTGTATGACGCGCCCCTTCACGTCGATGGGCTGCGCATCTTCCACCGCGCGATCGAGAACTTCGGGTATGTAGTCGAAGACACCGGCCATCGTCTACTCCTTGGAAACGTGCCTGTGCAGCGAGCGCTCTATGGCGGCTAGCTGCGTTTCTATGGAAGCGTCAGCGACGCCGGCCTCAGTCTCGAGCACGGCCGCAGTCCCCTGGAGACGAGGGTCTTCCACCACGTCGAACGTCTCCACCGTCGGATACGAGGAACGCAATTCGGCCACACGCTCCTTCACGTCCTGTAGATGTTCGGCGGAGACTTTGAGCGTGACATGGCGCTGCGTCCTGACGACGGCGGCCATAAGTTTGCGCACCACCTGCACGACCAGTTCCTTGTCGCCTATTTCCGCGACGCATTTGCGCAGAGCTTTCATCACCACTTCGGCCATTTTGTTCTCGACGCTTTCCATGAAGGCGACGGAAGAACCAACCTGGTCGAGCTTCTGCATGGCCATTTCCATCTTTGCCTCGGCGAGCCCCTTTTCATAGCCGCGGCGGCGCTCGTCCTCGGCGGCGACGACGGCTTCTTCGCGAATGCGCGCGGCCTCGGCCTCAGCCGCCGCAAGCACTTCGGCGGCAGTGCGCACGGACGCGAGATCCGTCGCCTTCACCAGCCGCCTGTCGCTTTCCACAGACAAGGCATTCTTTCTAATCAGCAGCATAGTTCGCAAGCCTCCGGGAATTTCAGTTTGAGAAGCGTTTTGAAATTGGCAGGATTGAACGCAGGCACCTCGTCTGCAGCGTTTTCTTCGGCAGCATCTAGTTCCTTGGGGAGTTTGAGCCGCAGGCGCTGCAATACCGGTGGCGGCACGTCCGAAAGGAGCGCGGCGAGGCAAGTCCTGCCGGCCGGCACGATGAGCGAAGCCAGGTTGTCTGGCGTTCCCGATGGCGCGGAGGCGTCTTCCGCCGCAATGCGGAAATACGCCGCGAATGACATGACGGCGGGGTAGGCGTCTGGAATCGCGGCCTTCAGAGCGCGAACTGTCGCGCCGTCAGCCGTGCGCCGCAGCACGGGAAGAAACTTGATTGCGCCAAGCCAATGGACGATGGAGACGAGCGTCGCGCTGTCGAGCAGGCAGATGCGGCTGCGGTCTTCTACGGGGAAGTCATGGAAAGCCGGCGCGACGCCCAGCGAAGAGAGAGCGGCGCCTTTCACCCTCTGCGAGTCCGGGAAGCGGGCGAGAGCCGTTTTCAAGTCATCTGAAAGCCAGGATGGATGCACCTGCGGCGCAAAATCCCACAGGAACGAGCGCACTCTAGGCCAGAGGGCGGAGTCCGCAACGAGTTCGCGGGCCTGTTCCATAGAAATCATCCGACCCACCTCCTGTCTGCTCCCTTGCTGGCTTCGACATAGCGCCGCCAGCGCGAATCGGCGTCGCGGTTGCGTCCGAGACTGCGCAACGCCCGCGTTTCCATAACTGCGGCGGCGTGCGCCAGGCGCGGCGGGAAATCTGCGAGACGCAGCACTCCAAGAGCGCGGTCCGCCTCGCCGTCGTCGAGAAGGATTTGGGCAAAGGCGGCCGCCGCCTCGCCGTCGCGCGGATTGCTCTCGACGAGAGCCTCCACTATCGGCTTGGCGCGCTCCGGACGCCCATGCCGCATGAACATCCATGCGGCAGTGAGCAGAACAGCCCGGCTCGCCTCTTCCTTCTCCACCATTTTCCTACTTTCTCTCCTTCGGCGGCGGGTCGTTGAACACCGTCACTTGTATCTTGTCGTACACCAGCCCCTCGATGGCATTCTTCACGAGCCCCTTGATAGCCGGCACGCGCTCAGTCAAATCAGCATCCCAGCGCGCCCGGATGGCCACCGACGCGGAAGACGGCAGTGCGTTGCGCGAGAACGGGTCGTTCTCCGGCAAAACCACGTGCACCCGCGCATCGACGACCCCGTCTATGGAAAGAATAATCGTGCGCGCCAAATCCTGCGCCAGCGCATCCATGAAGCGGATTCTCTCCTCAGACGGCGAGGAAATCATGCCAGTCTTCTTGAACACCTCCGAGACGCCGCTGTAGGAGCGATGGGGGAGGCCGAGGCTGGAGAGCAGGTTCACGGCGTCCGCAAAACGCGACTCGAACACCATGACGTTCCAGGTTCCTTCCGCGCCTTCCACCTTGTGGCAGGAGATGCCGTCGTCCAGCAGAGCCGCCATGACGAGGTTGGCCTGGGTCTCTTCCAGGCCGGCGAACAGGGTGGCTTCCTTGTCGCATCCGGCCAGGAGCGCGAGGGCCGCCGCCGCCAATGCGCTATAGAATGACTTTTTCATGCTACTGGTTCTTGATTAGGGTTTGTATGGCGGAAGAGGACTTGTCGGCCACCTTCGTCACGACTTCCTGCTGGAACGAGAGGTTCATCACCTCGTACTGCAGCTCCAGGAGTTCGCCGGAGGCCGGGCCGTGCAAGGAGCCCATTTCGGTGAGGGCTCTGATTCGGTGGACGAGCGCCTGGTTGTTGCTGCGCGCCGCCTGCCACGATGCCGCGACTTCGGAGGCGAACGGCACCGGATCGACCGCGCCGGGGCCTGCGACGCCCATCGCCGCCTGGAAACGGGCGACGGCGGACGGGTCTACCGCCGCCGCACCGGCGGCCGCGCCGACCGCGCCTCCCTGCGCCGCGTCTTTCGCGGCCACTCGCCCCACTGCCTCTACTATCATTTCGTTCGTCATGACATCAAATCCTTTGCAAGCTGCGCCGCAGCGACGTCGTCGCTCTGGCTCGCCGCCGCCTCTAGCGGCACGCGCGCCTCGCGACCCAATCCAAGGCGCAGCAGCGCCATTCCCTTGAACGCCTTCAGCATCGCCGAACCGGGGAAACGCGCAGAACCGACGCGGTCGATGTAATCCACCGCAGCCCGGAAGTCCTGCATGCTGATAAGGAGGATGGCGTACGCCACTGCGACGGACGCCTCCTCCGGGCGAAACCGCTCCAGCGCCGCGAGGATTTTCGCGGCAGACTTGAAGCGGTTTTGCCCGATCGCCATCAAGGCGACGTTCAACAACAGTCTCGCTTCTTCTGGCGAGATGTCGAGCATCAACGGAAGTTAGAGGCGATGGAGTTGAGAGCGTCGCCCAGGTTCTTGTTGATGTTCGTCATCGTCGTGAGCGCGAGATTCCACTGCTGCAGGTCGTACTGGAGCTGCTGCAGATTCGCCTGCACGTCCGGGTGCTCCTGGTAGTTGGTGAGCGACTCGTCGAGACGCGTCTCGAGCTGGCCAACCGCGTTGAGGAGCGCGTTGTAGACCGCATCGGTGTGGATGTAGTTGGTAGACTTGGCGTCTATGCGAAACGGCGACTCCGCAAAGTTCTTCATCTGCGAGGCGCCGGTCACTGGTGTTACTCCGTATCCCATTTTGTCTTGTCCTTTCGTTTGTTTGTTGTTGAACACTTGCCCATGAAGGCAATCTATCCGGCCACCCGGACGGATAGTCGTAAAATCTTTCTGGCGACGATATTGGCTTCGCGCAGGTCTGCGGCGCGTTCGTATTCGTCGGGCGTCAGGCCCTTGGCCTCGGCGGCGGCGATGCGAGCGTCGAGCGCGGCCAGGACGGCATCGTGGCGCGCGAACGCCTCGCGAGCACCGGGGCCTGCGAGTTCCTTCTCGATTTCAAGCAGTCTCAAAGGCTCTTTCACGGCTTCCATACCGCCCTCCCCGTGCTGTTCGAGACAGAGATGCTGTCCACGTCGATTTTCAAGACCGTCCAGCCGTTCACCGTGCCGCCCTCCAGGATTCTCTGGCCGTTGCGCAGGACTATGCAGGGGTACGGCATGGTGAGTATGCCGCAGACAGGCGGAGGTTCGGCGGATGCAGCGGCGCGGGCGGCGATTCTGGCGGCGGCCGGCGCGGCGGTGCGCGTCGGCTCCTGCTGGACGTCGGCGAAGTCGGCCGGTTGCGTCCCAGGCGAAAGGCGGACCTTGACGACATCCACGTCCGTCAGTCGCGGGAGTTCTGCCGCCAGCGCCGCAAGAGTGCGGCGCAAATCCTTCGCCTCGCCGGAGAACACCGCGACGCTGTTCGTCACCGCAACGACGTTGAGAGCGTCCTCACCCAGAAGCGACACTATATCTTCTATGGCGGACTTTAGCGACTCGTCATCGGAAAGCTTCACATCGATGCCCGGCAGCGCGGCGTAAGCTTGCGCGGCGACGGAAAGGCGTTCGGCGCGCGTGGCCAGATTGCCGGAGAGCCGCAGACGCCCGTTCTCTTCTTCGGAAAGCTCAAGGCCGTTGGCGGCGGCGAGAGCCTCCAGCCGCTCACGCGGCGTCAGTTCGGGCGCGGCCTCGGCTGCGGCGGCGCCGGGTTGCGCACCTGGCCCCCACCACTGCGGCAGACGGTCGCGCACGCGCTCCGGGGCTCGGTCTCCAAAGAACCACAACAGAGCCAGAACCGCCAGCAGGAAAATCAGTAGCGCGACGATGATACCGGCAATGCAGCCGAAGCCGCCCCCTTTCTTTCTTTTCTCTTCCTGCTGCTTCGGCTCGGCGTCGGCCGACTTGCCTGCTTCTTCCGCCGCAACCCCATCGCCGTCCTTCGCCGCCGCCGGCGACGCTTCCGAAGATGACGCCTCCGCCTTCGGCCATACGAGCGGGCCCCACGCGGAATCTCCAGGCCCTACCGCTATGGCCGCCGAACCGTACTCCTTGACATGGAACGGCTCAAGCCTCTCGCCGTCCACGAACACGCCTGTCGCGCGGGACTCTATCGTCAGCGGCGCGTCGGGAAGGGTCGGATCCGCCAGAATTATGTCGCAGTCGTCACCCTTGCCGAGCGTGACGGCAATGTCATCGACCAATGCCGCCTCGGCGCCCGCGTTCATGCCGCGCACTATCTTCACCATTGCGCTCACAGCTTAATCCTCCCCAGCGGCTGGATGTTGATTTCGGAACTGAGTTCCTGGAACGACAAGACCGGCAAATCGTAATAGTCTTTCTCTATCATCTTCCTGAAGTAGCGGCGAATGTCCACGGACACTATTAGAACCGGCTTCTGCGGCACGCGGGCAATATCGCCTATCGTGCGCTTGACGACGGCAAGGATGGAGCGCACCGTCGCCGGGTCCATCGCCAGATACGAACCCCCGGAAGTCTGGCGCACCGACTTGCGGATTTTCTCCTCGAG
Source organism: uncultured Verrucomicrobiota bacterium (assembly GCA_947305825.1). The sequence continues at coordinate 6,538 of CAMZET010000012.1, read as the reverse complement.
CGACGGGTCGAGCAAATAAGCCGCGACGATATTCTGCCCGCCCGAGAACTTGTACGAAATATAACGAGATAGCGAAGCGCGGACGTATTCAACCAGAAGGACGGAATCTTTCTCCTTCTGTCCCCATTCGATGAGAGTCTGCGTGATGCGTTTCAAATCGCGAATGGAAATGGCTTCCTGCACGAGGCGCTGGAGGACGTCCGTGATTTTCTGGAGCGGCAGTACTCTCTGGACTTCGCGTACAAGTTCCGGGGCTTCCTTCTCCATGTGGTCGAAGAGGAGGCGCGTTTCCTGGAGGGACATGAATTCGTGGGCGTATCGCCTGAGAACGCTGGAGAGATGGTACGTGAGGACGCCGCCGATGTCGAGCGAGCGTATGCCGGCCTCGTCGAGGCGCGGCTTGTCTTCCTCCTTGACCCAGCACGTTTCGTGGCCGGCGAGGAACGGTTTGCCGCCTTCGTAGGCGACGCCGGTGGCGGCGACGTTCTCCGGGTCTTCGATGGCGAAGATGTAGCCTTTGCGCAGGGCGCCCTCGGAAACGGGGACTTCGTTCACGAGCAACCTGTAGCGGCCTTCGCTCAAGGCGGGGTCGAGCGAAAGGTTGATGCCGGGGAACGGAACGCCGAGGTCGTGGTAGAGCGCCCTTCTGACTGACATTATCTGATCGTTGAGCGTCTCGTAGGAAAGAGCGCCGCGGATGTTGGCGTCGATGTCGACGGTGAGCGGGACGACCATGGCGAAGTCGTCGCCGTCCTTGCGCTTCGGGCGAGGCTTGGCGCCTTCGGCCGGCGCGGCGGCAGCCAGAGGGTCTTCGCCCTTTTCGGCGCGCTCCTTGGCGAGTTTCGCCTTGAGTTTCAGGCTGTAGCCGATGGCCGCCACGAACGCCGCCAGGCCGAATATCTGGATTTTCGGGAAGCCGGGGATGAGGCCGATGGCGACAAGCATGAGCGAGCCGAGAAGGATTGCCTTGGGCTGCGCGAAGAACTGGTCGATGATGTCCTGGCCGAGGGGCTTGTTGTCTATGTCGCCGACTCGCGTGACGATTACGCCGGCGGTGATGGAGACGAGCAGCGCTGGAATCTGCGAAACGAGGCCGTCGCCAATCGTGAGGATGCCATATTTGGTGACGGCCCAGCCGACTTCCTTGCCGTTCATCAGGACGCCGACGCATATGCCGCCGATAATATTGATGGCGGTCATGATAAGGCCTGCGATCGCGTCGCCCTTGACGAACTTCATGGCGCCGTCCATCGCACCGTAGAGCTGGCTTTCCTTGGCGAGTTCCGTGCGCCTGGCGCGTGCCGTTTCTTGGTCTATGGCGCCGGCTCGCATGTCGGCGTCGATGGACATCTGCTTGCCCGGCATGGCGTCGAGCGTGAAACGCGCCGCGACTTCGGAGACGCGCTCCGCGCCCTTGGCGATTACCACGAACTGCACAATCGTGATGATGAGAAAGATTACGGCGCCGACGACGAAGTTGCCGCCCACGACGAAGTTGCCGAACGTGTAGATGATTTCGCCGGCGTCCGCCTTGAGCAGGATGAGGCGCGTAGTCGTCACGTTCAGCGCAAGGCGGAATAGCGTCGTGAAGAGGAGCATCGACGGGAAGGTGGAGAACGCGAGCGCTCGCGGCAGGTATAGCGAGAGCATCAGCATCACCGTCGAAATGGTGATGTTCGTCGCAATCAGCAAGTCGACCATCGGCGTCGGCAACGGAATGATGAGAAGGCCGATGATGCATACGACGAGGAAGGCGAGCACGAGGTCGCCGAACCTGCTGAATACGTTGGAGAAGTTTGTCAGTTTGCCCAGCATGTCGTTCAAGTCTCCAATAGGGCCAGGCGGTAGTGCTCGAAGAGGTCGGTGTCGGCGAGCAGGTTTTCGATTTCCCTGGCAGCGCGGTCGCCGGCGTCCGTGGAAAGCGAACGGAGCTGGTCGACGGCCTCGCGAGCCTGGGCGTTGAAGCCGGATGAAGTCCTGAGCGCGGCAGTGTTCGAGGCGACCATGGCGCGCATGACCTCGCCAGAGACCGAGACTTCCTGCGGGAATATGGCGTCAAGGGCCTGCGAGACGGTGGTGGTGCCCGGCAGCAAAACGCGCTGCGGCTCGCCGGGCACGGGCGAATCGAAGATTTCGGCGTATTTCGCTTCTCCGATGCCTGTATTGAATTGCAGCGGTTCGGTAGTTCTTCTGACGTTCAGACTGCTCATCTGGGACCTCCGAATTCCGTTGCGATTTGCCAAAGGACGGCGAATGCGGCGTTTATGGCCGGCGGCGTGACGTCGCGTTCCTGGATTGCGACGGCGAAGATGGCCTCGCCGCTGCGCGAAAGGAAGCCGGAACGAATTGTCGGCGCCCCGTCTCGCACGGGAGGTTTCGCATAGCCGAGCAAAGAACGCGCAGTCGCTTCATCGCACTCGCCACACGGCACCGTCATCGCGACGGTAAGCGCATCCATAGCATACTCGAAACGCAGCGCGAAACCGTTGGCGAAACGCAGCGCCGCCGCGCCACGCCCGTTGAACGCCAGTGCCGAAAGCCCCGCCGAACGCCCAAACTCGGCCACCGCCGCTTCTACATAGTCGGGTATCATGCCGCACCCTCCTCCTCCGCCTCGTTCTCGCGGTTGATGAGTTCGTCCAGGTGCTCCTGCGCGGCGTCCACGAGAGACGCCCGGTCGCTCTCCTTCTTGAAGAGGCGCGACGATAGCGAGCGGAAGAGGCGCGTGAGTTCCCGCGTGAAATCCATCTGCGCCAGGAGTTTGCGCATACCGCATTCGCCGACGAACTGCGCAATGGCGCCAGGCGGCACGAACGACTGCTCCGTGAAGTCCAGGACTTTGCCGGTAAGCTGCTCTCCGTTGAGTCGGCATCCTTCACCGAACTGGCGAGCCATGCGCTCGGCTAGCGCGGAAAGCTGGTCCTGGACGGTCGCGAGAACCTGCACGCACTGCAAATCGAGCAGGATGCGGGCGAGGCTTTCTTCGCCGATTGAGGGCAGAGCGGAGCGCAAGTCCGCCCCGCAGCCGGAAATGAGGAACGAGATGGCGGCGGAGAGTCCGCCCGGGCCGCGCGATGCCATGAGCGAACGGAAGCAGTCCTGCGGAGTGGTGAAGCCGATGACTTCGCTGCGGTAGAGGTCGCGTAGGTTCTGTATTTCGCCGGCGCTCGTGGCGCGCGAATTGACTTCCTCGGCGAGGTTTATGCCGGCGCGGACCTCCGCGCCCTTGGCGCGTTCGAGTTCCTGGCGGGCGCTGCGCAGCAAATCGCGCATGCCGGCCTCGTCGCTGCCCAGCGACTGCTCCATTATGTCGAGCATCGCGAACTGGTGCGACGGGTCGGTGGAGCCGCGGGCGAGTTCCTTGAGCAAGTCCTGCGCGTCCATCGGGCGCGACGACGCGAGCGACTGCCGGGCCATGTTCAGCATGTGGGCGAGGAAATCCTTGCCCGGCATGTCCGGGAAGAGCGCCCCCCACTTTTCCATGACGCGGTCGAAAGCGAGGCGGGAACCCTGCATCTGGCCGAGCTTGCGTTCGGCGACGCGCTTTGCCGTGCCCTCCTCGAACTGGAAGGAGAGTTCCTCCATCGAATCCATCAATTCTGCCATGGGGTCGGCGTCGACGACGACCTGGGCGCCCATGAGCGTGCCGGTGACGGGCGCGGAGTGCGCGGCCTCGCCCGCGCGTCCGGCCGCGAGCTCCATCATCTTTACGGCGTCAGCCTGCGAGGCGTAGTTCTGGCGGAGAATCTGCGTAGCGTCTATAGCCATCAGCAAGCCCTCCTTCCGGGAATGGCGGAAACCTGTCGAGAACCGGCGTCCGCGCCTTCGTACCAGACGACGCCAGGGCCGTAGAAAGTCAGCAGCAAATCCTTCGGTGCGCGCGGCAAGAGGACGTCGAGCAGTCCGAGGCGCGGGCAGAAGCCGGTCGGGCGCCGGCCGGTCCAGGCGACGAGGGCCTCCGGACGCACGCTTAGGACGTCGCCCTCGGCGAGCGGCTGGCGGGCGGTGCGCGACTCAGTGGCCGCGACAACGAACGCCGCCCCGGAAACATCTCCGCCGCTGCCGCCGTTTTCCGCTGGCACGTCGAAATCGGTGACGCACATCGACGAACGAACGCTCATCGGTATCGGGCGAAGCGTGAAATCTCCCTTGCGGGCGGCGGCCGGCGCGAGCAGCACCTTGTCGGAAACGGCGTGTATCTCGGCCGCGCACGGAATGTAGGTCAGGAACGGACGCCTCGCCGAGGCGAAGCGCGCCTTTCCGGCGGTGCCGATGCGCGCCAGGCACGAGCGGTCTCGCACGGCAAAGCCGCGCCGCGGGCGACGCGAGAGCGAACCGAAGAACGCGACAGGCTGCCCCTTGGCCGCCAGCCACTCCCCGGCCCCCACTTCCGCAAAGCCGCACTCTATGACCGCCGTTTCAGTCATCGCCTATATTTCCACCTCCACTTGCACTTCCGAGACCTTAACGCGCTCCATGGCCTCCGCCCGCTCGCGCTCTTCGGCCTGTTCGCGCTCTTCGGCCTGTTCGCGCTCTTTTGCGCGTTTGCGGACTGCCTCGCGCCGCTCTTCAAGTCCCTTCTCGAACGCCTCGTATTTCCTGCGCTGCTCCTCTTCGCGCTCCAGCCGCTCCACGGCGCGCGTCTCGCGCCGCATGCGTTTCTCCCTCTCGCGTTCTCTGGTGCGCTGCTCGCGCGCCTCGTCGGACTTCTCCGCATCGTCCTCCAGCGGCTCGATTTCCGATATGTCGCGCAATCGCGTCGACTGCAGACGGGCGAGCATCTCGGCGTCGAGGTCGACGACTCGCGGCGTCATCACGAACATCCTCTGCACTGTCTCGCGGCGCGTCGAAGAGCCGCCGAAAAGCCAGCCGATGAACGGTATGTCACGCAACCACGGGATTCCCCACCCGGCGTTCTCCTCTATGTCGCGAAGATACCCGGCCAGCAATATCGACTCGTCCTCGAATATCGCCGTCTGCGTCAAGAGGCGCGACGTGCGCGTCATGGGCATGGAATCGACGCTGATGGACTCGAAGCCGCCGTCGTCAAGGTCCATCGTCAGCCACACCTGGTTTGGCACGTTCGTGGCTGGGGACGTGATTATGCGAGGCTTGATGGTCAGCCGCGTTCCGGCCGTCACTTCCTCGAGCGATGCGACCTCGGTGCCCACGACGCGCGCGTGGTAGCTCTGCGTGTCGATGATTTGCGCGGCGAGGTTGTTCACAGTCAAGAGCGTCGTGCGCGAAATGCTGCGCGCCTTCCCCTTCTGCTTCAGCGCCGAAAGCGAAGCCGAAAGCGCGTAGCTGGAGTGTATGTGCGTCATCGCGCCGGCCAGCCCCTTGCCTATTATACCGTCGGGGCTCATCAGGTTGTCGGCGTTCTGCCCAGCCCCGTAGTCCGAGTGCCCGTGCGAAGTCGTCAGACCAAGCGACAGCTGCCAGTCGAGCGCGTCTTTCTTTGAAAGTTCCACCACCGTCACGTCTATTTCGACGAGCTTCTGCGGAACATCCAGCTGCCGCACGAGGTCGTCGTACATCGGCAGACGGCTCTTCACGTCGCGCACCACGACGGCGTTGAGGCGGTTCTCCGGGCGGATGACCGGCTTGAAGAAAGACGTCTGCGGCCTCTCCTGCGTCTCCTTCGCTCCCTCGCCTTGCTCGCCGCCCGACGCCGACGTCGCCTGCGCGATGTTCATGCCGGTGTCGTTGCTCATCATCTCTTCCAGCATGTGCGCCACGCCCTTTATCGTCATCGTGGACTCCGGACTGGACACCGAAAAACTCACGTCGTCCGCCCACGTGTGACGCAGCGGATACATCCTCACCTCCACCTCGTTGAACGTGCGCATCTCGCGGAGCTTGTCCGCCTTGGCAATCATCTCCGCGACTATGGCGACGTATCGCGGCGGGCCGGACACCATGATGAGTTCGTCGTTCGAGGCTGTCCTGAGCGGGAAGCGGGCGTCCTCGACCCCGAGTTCCGCAAGCATCTGGCGGACTTCGCCAGCCTTCATGTACTGCAATTCAAGGAGCAGGGTCTGGACTTCGCCGGCTCCGTAGAGGTACAGCGCCGCGCCGTCGTAATAGTAAGTAAGGTTGTGCACGGTAGCCAGACGTTCGAGGAACTCTTGGCACGGCACGTCGCGGAAATCGCCCGAAAACACACCGGAAACGGACTCGGACATGACGACGGAAAGCCCCTGCGACACCGCGAACGTGTCGATTGCGGTGCGCAATTCCATGTCGCGGGCGACGAGCGTGTACGTCGCCGTCTTCCACGGCACCTCCGCCGCAGTCGCGGACGGCGTGACGACAGCAAACGCGAAAAGCGCGGCTATCACGCCAAATACTCCTCGCATCCGCCGTTTATTCGTCCTTTGCCTTAGTTTTTCCATGGCTCATCACGACCGCGGGGCACCCCACCCCGCAACGGTCTCGCCTCCTTTGGTGAATATGTTCCTATATTTTCTCAAATTTCACCCCTGCCGTCAAGTGTCGATACCGCTGGAAAATTGTAGGCTCGTCGCGGCGTGGAAGG
>CAMZET010000011.1 GCA_947305825.1 uncultured Verrucomicrobiota bacterium | reverse complement strand
CGCGGGCAAAATATGGTAAAATAGGAGTATGATGCAACTAGAGAATCTGACGGCGGTTTCGCCGATAGACGGGCGCTATGCGGGGAAGTGCGCCGAGTTTCGGGAGATATTCAGCGAATACGGGCTGATAAAGCGGCGCGTCGCTGTGGAGTGCGCGTGGCTGGAGGCGTTGTGCGCGGAGCCCGGCGTGGCGGAATGCGCGGCCCTCGGCGACGCCGAGCGCGAAAGCCTCCGGGCGATTGCGGAAGGATTTTCGCTCTCCGACGCCCGGCGAGTCAAGGAAATCGAGGCGACCACCAACCATGACGTCAAGGCCGTCGAATACTTCCTTAAAGAGAAGGTCGCCGGCACGGCGCTAGCCTCGCGTTCGGAGTTCATCCATTTCGCCTGCACGTCCGAGGACATAAACAACATGTCGCACGCGCTCATGCTGCGCGACGGCAAGGCGCTTCTCCGCTCCGCGATGGACGAACTGACCGGGCGTCTGGCGGCGATGGCGCATGAATGGGCCGCCGTGCCCATGCTTGCGCACACGCACGGCCAGCCGGCATCCCCGACTACCGTCGGCAAGGAACTCGCCGTCGCCGTCGCTCGCCTCCGCCGCCAGCAGGCCGAAATAGACCGCATCGTCATGCCGGCCAAGATGAACGGCGCCGTCGGCAACTTCAACGCCCATCTCAGCGCTTACCCGGATGTCGATTGGGTTGCCTTGTCAGGACGCCTGATTGCTTCTCTCGGGCTCCGGCAGAATCCGCTCACCACGCAAATCGAGTCCCATGACGGCATCGCCGAACTCTTCGACGCGATATGCCGGTGGAACTCCATCCTTCTCGACCTCGACCGCGACGTCTGGATGTACGTGTCGATGGGCTACTTCAAGCAGAGGACCGTGAAAGGCGAGGTCGGCTCCTCGACCATGCCGCACAAGGTCAATCCTATAGACTTCGAGAATTCCGAGGGCAATATCGGGCTTGCGAACGCGGTGCTCGGCTATATGGCGCGCAAGCTCCCGGTTTCGCGAATGCAGCGCGACCTGACGGACTCCACCACCCTGCGCAACATGGGCGTCGGCTTCGCGTATGCTCTCATCGCAATCCGCTCCACGCTCAAGGGCCTCGGGAAGCTTGAACTCAATCCGTCGCGCCTGGCGGAAGACCTGGACTCCAACTGGGAAGTCCTCGCAGAGCCGATTCAGACGGTCATGAGGAAAGTGGGGATGGACCGCCCCTACGAGCGTTTGAAGGAGCTCACGCGCGGGCGGCGCGTGACGGCGGAAATAATGCGCGACTTCATCGCCGCGCTGCCCCTGCCGGAAGAAGACAAGGCGCGGCTGGCCGCGCTTTCCCCGGCTACGTACACCGGCATCGCCGAAACGCTGGCGAAGTCGGTATGACGGCATGATTTCCACAGCACAAGACAAGCTACAGCAGCAATGAACAGACCTGAACTCATAGTGGCGCTCGACGTGCAGACGCGCGCCGAGGCGGAAGCGAAAGTAAAGCAAATCGGCGACGCCGTCGGTTTCTACAAGATAGGGCTAGAACTTTTCACGGCGGAAGGCCCGGACGTGGTCAAGGCGGTGAAGGGGCTTGGGAAGAAGGTGTTTCTCGACCTCAAGTTCCACGACATACCGCGGACTGTGGAGCGCGCGGTGCGTTCCGGCGGGAAGCTTGGAGTGGATTTGATGACGATACATTCGGTGGGCGGCGCGGCGATGGTGAAGGCGGCTGCGGAAGCGGCGGCGGAGTTCGGCGCGGCGGCTCCGCGCATCCTGGCCGTCACGGTGCTGACGTCGCTGGACGACGCGGACTTGCGCGACATAGGCGTGGCGGGGCGCACGGCTGCGGAGCAGGTGATGGCGATGGCGAAGTTCGCGACGGCGAACGGCGCGAACGGGCTCGTGTGCTCGCCGAAGGAGGTCGGCGCGCTTTCGGCGGCGCTGCCGGCGGGGACGCTGCTGGTGACGCCGGGAGTGCGCCCGGCGAGCGCGGCCTTGGGAGACCCGAAGCGCGTTGCGACCCCGGCCGATGCCGCTCGCGACGGCGCCACCCATCTCGTCGTCGGCCGCCCAGTCCTCGCTGCGATTGACCCGGCCCAGGCCGCCAGAGACATCCTCGCCGAATTGCCGTAAGCCCGAAGAGCGATGAAGCCGCTTAACCTTCTCGCTTCATTTCTCTTTCTCGCGGCGGCGCTCCCCAGAAGCGCCGCCGCCGATGACGTCTACTGCGTCGCAGGCATGGGCCAGAACAACTACTGGACGTCCGCATCCACCTGGAGCAACGGCAAAGCCGCCTCGGCCGGCAACGACTATTTCATTTCAGGAATGCGGCAGGTCCGCTCCAACCTCACAGACGGCTCGCGCACGCAGACTTTCCGGGGCGACTCGCTCACGCTTTCCGGCGGCTACAACGGCGTTCCCGGCTCCCTGCAGTCGGACTGGGCCAAAAACCTCTTCTGCATGAATGGCGGCTACGAGATAAACAATCTCGTGCTTGCGGACGGGGGCTTCTTCGCTTTCCAATCGCCGGTGTCCAATAGCGGAAAATCGCAGACGCTCTCCGGGACCATCAATGTGACGGCGAGCGACTCGCTTCCGGCCGTCATCGCCTGCGACAACGGTTTCAACTCCGAATACCGGCTTTCCTCGGACATTTCCGGCATTGGCACGCTCCTTGTGACATCGCTGTACGTCGGCGGTGTAAATCTCTACATCGACGGCGACAATAGCGCTTTCACGGGAAGGTTCGTATTCCGCTACAGCTTGCTCAGCGCGGACGGCACCGGGACAAGGCCGCTCCCGACAATCCAATCCGGCCGTTCATTGGGCGGAAATCCGGCGGCGTTTTGCGCCAAGGCGGTGGAGTTCGACCATGCCGACCTCTATGTCGCCGATGAAGCCGACATGTCCGACGTGCCAAACCGGGGCTTCTGGTTCGACTCCGACACGGCAATATACTTCATGGCGAACACGACGCTTCGTCTCGCCACGACGCTTGGCGCAGACAGCGCGACGACGCTTGCGGTAAACGGGAGTTACGGAAAGCGCGATTTCACGCTAGACCTGTCGCAGGCGAGGCTGGACGGGCCGATTGCTCTGGCCGTGTGGAACGGCAGAATCGTATTCGGCGGCGCGACTACGGCGCAGGGCACGGCGGCGCTGGAGTTCGACGGCGGCGGCATAGTCGTTCCGGCGGCGACCGGCGGCGACGGAGTCGTGTTCGCCGGCGGCGTCGCGACCAACACAACGAAGGCTGTGCGAGCGACAGTGGGCGTGACAAACGTGACCGCCGCCGCCAGACACGTCCTCTTTTCGGCCAAAGGCGGCGCGCCGACTCTCGCGCTCGACTCGTTCGACGTAGCCGTCCTAGGCGAAAACGCCGCCGACTTCATCGTCGGCCCCGTCTCGGCCGAATGCGTCACCGTCGGCGGCGAAGCGTTCGTCAGGTACTCCGTGGATATTTCACGCGACCCGGCAGCCGAAACAGACGACCCGCACGGCTACCTCGACGAAACGGAATACATCGTCACCAATGCCGAAGAACTGGTTGAAATACCGCAGGAGGCGCAGTCGGTCGGCATCGTATTCCCCGATGCCGACACGACGGCGACTCTCGCGTGCGAGGCGCTCGACCTGGACGCGCCGGACGCGCCGCTGGCCGTATACGCGACCGACGCCGACGGCGCCAAAATGGCCATGGAGATTACCGACGCCTTCAAAGTGGAGGAAACCGTCGGCGGCGTCTATCGCGTGGCGTTCGATGGCGAGGCGGAAGTCGGCGGCGCGCGAGTGCGCCCGGAGGTCGCGGCGTTTGCGGAGAGCGCTTTGCGCGGAAGCGGCGCAGTTGTCGAATTCATGGTAAAAGCCGTGCCGGGCCTCTGGTATTCGCTGGCGGAGTCGGAGGCGGCGGACGGGCCGTTCTGTGCGCTTGCGGGAAGCGAGCGGCAAGCCGGCGGCGCAACCGTGCGCCTTTCTGCCGAAATCTCTCCGGTCGATGCGGTGCAATTCTTCAAAATAGTCGCTGCGCCGAACAAGGCGTCCCTCGAATAGCGGGAACCGGCAAGCGGCGCAGGACGCAGGGAGGCATAATGTCGCAGGAATGGAACATAAAAGCTCGCTCTCACGCTTGCAGCGTATGCGGAAAGCCGCTCGAAGACGGGGCTTCGCTCGTAAGCGCGCTGCGCGAGACAGTGCAAGGCTACGAGCGTTTCGACGCTCACGCGCAATGCTGGCGCGACTGGCGGCGCGATTGGGAAGCCTTCTCCGTATGGGATGGAATTTATTCGGCGCCGGTGCGCCGCGAAAAGAACGAGCCGCTGAAGAAAGAGGATGCCGGCGAATTGCTCCGGCGCCTAGTCGCCCTGGACGACCCCGCGATGAAAAACGTCGTCTACGTCCTCGCCGTCATGCTCGAACGCTCGAAAATCCTGGTCGAACGCGCCGCAAAGCCGCAACCGGACGGCACGATACGGCGCGTCTACGAAGACCGCAAGAGCGGAGACTCTTTCATTATTCTCGACCCGCGTCTGAGGCTGGAAAATCTCGCGGAAGTCCAGCAGCAGGTAGTGGCGTTGCTGTCGGGACAGGACGTGCTCAATGACGGCGCGGCCAACGGCGCCGCCGCAGAAGAAAGCGGCGCAAGCAGCGAATGACAGACGAGCAGCTAGAGGCGATGCGGGTCGTGTCGGCAGGGGAGTTCGTGCCGACGATGCGCCGCGAAGCGAACGGCTGGCACGCTCGCTGGCAGCCGGTTGCCGCCGTGTCGCCAGCGGTTTCGCGCTGGGTGGACGAAGCGGTGCGCCAGGCGGCGCGGACGGCGCTAAGCGCGGACGCGGAGAACCAGCAGCACGAAACCCTGCACGACGCCTGGCTCATGGCGCTGAAAAGCCGCACCGGGCTTGTTCGCTGGAACGAGGAGGAATGCGCGGCATTTGCGAGAGAGCTTGTACGTTGGGCGGAGCCGGTCGTCGCCGGCGTTGCGGCTCGCTCCGCAATCTGCTTCCGGCATATTACCGAAGGGCGCACCCGTTCGCGACTGGAATGCGACATCCCGTCTGGCGTGGCGGCGATGCGCGCGCTGGGAGAGGCCGCCTCATTGTTCGGTCCGCTGCGCCTCTTGAAGCGCAATGGCGCGGGACGCCTGGCCCTGGAGTTGACGGCGGCGGAAAACGAGTCGTTCCTGCGCACCGGTGCGCGCGCCTTGCGCAATGCCGGATACGCCGTCGAGGGCGACGCCGAGCCGGCCGCCGTCGAGGCGACTTGCGAAATACGCGACACCGAAACCGGTCAAAGCCCAGCCAAATCGCTCCGTCCAGGCGAGAGCGCTTCGCTGGATGTCAAAATCCGCGTCGCGGGCAAAATCGTGACAGCCGAGGAAATACGTTTTCTGCTGGAGCAAGGCTCGACAATCGTGTTCTTCCGCGACAAATGGATAGAGGTAGACCGCTCGCTTCTGCGCGAGGCGTTGCGCGTTCTGGAACGAGCGCGTCCCGGCCGGCTCAAGCGTCTCGAGGCGGTGTCATTCGCGCTTGGCCTAGGCGCAGTCGGGCGGCTGCAACTCTCGGAAGCGCGTACGCACGGCTGGGTTCGCGGGCTCGTGGAAAGTCTGCGACGCGCCGGAAACCTGCCGGTGGGAGCCATCCAATCGCCGCCCGGCTTCGCCGGGGTGCTGCGCGACTATCAGCAACGCGGCGCCGCTTGGCTCAAATTCCTCACCGGCAATGGCTTCGGCGCACTCCTGGCCGACGACATGGGCCTGGGCAAAACAATCCAGGCAATCGCGTGGCTGCTCGCAAACAACGCGCAAGACCGCCCGGCAGGCGGCGCGAAAGACGGACCCGCTCTAATCGTCGCGCCGCTTTCCCTTGTCGCCAACTGGCGCCATGAACTCTCGCGCTTCGCGCCGGGCCTGAAAGTCTACGTCCATCATGGCGAGAAACGCCGCTTGGCCGGCGGCTTCGCCCGTGCCGCCGGCGACGCAGACGCCGTCCTCACGAGCTATTCCCTTTTCGTGAAAGACTATTCCCTCGTCTCCGGCGTGAAGTGGGGTGCGCTCATACTCGACGAAGCGCAGACGATAAAGAACCCCGACACGCAGATGGCGCGGGCGGCGTGCGCCCTGCAGCCGCCGTGCCGCATCGCCCTCACGGGCACGCCGGTCGAGAATTCCGTCGCCGACCTCTGGAGTCTCGAACGCTTTCTCAACCCCGGCTTTTTGCCTGACCGCGCAGAGTTCGCCGAGCGCTTCGCCAAGCCGCTTGCGGCCGACCCGCACGCCGAGGCGGGGCGCCGCCTGCGCCGCGCCCTGGAGCCGTTCGTGCTCAGGCGTCTGAAGTCCGACCCGGGCGTCGCCGCCGAACTCGGCCCAAAGCGCGAAATACGCGAGTTCTGCGAACTCTCCGCGCGTTCGCGCGCCGCCTACGACGCCGAACTCGAAGACTGGCGCTCAAGCGAACGCTCGCAAGGCGACATTTTCGCGCTCATTACGCGTCTGAAACTAGTCTGCGACGGCCTGACGGGACAGAACGCCGCAGACGATTTGGACGATACCGGGAAACTCGCCCGCCTTTTCGATTTGCTGGAGGGGATATTCGAGGCCGGCGAGTCCGCGCTCGTTTTCACCCAGTACGCGAAAGTCGGCGCCATCCTCCGCAACGCGCTGGAAAAGCGCTTCAAGCGCAATTTCCCGTTTTTGCATGGCGGACGCACTCCGCAGCAGCGCGAGCAGGACATTGCCGCTTTCAACGAGCCCGGACCGAACGCTTTGCTGCTTTCACTTCGCGCCGGCGGCTTCGGCCTGAACCTCACCAAGGCCACTCACGTAATCCACTACGACCGCTGGTGGAATCCTGCCGTGGAAGCGCAAGCCACCGACCGTGCCCACCGCATCGGGCAATCGTCTACCGTATTCGTTCACCTCTTCATCACCGCCGGAACGCTTGAGGAGCGCATAGACGCACTCCTCGAACGCAAATTGGCCGCAGCCGGGTCGCTCGTCGCCGCCGGCGAGAACTTCTTCGCTTCCATCTCGCGCTCGGAACTCGAAACTTGCGTGTTCGGTGGCGTCGAGTCGTGACTGCGGACGAATTGCCGTGAAAGGAGCTTCCCATGACATTCGAATACGGAGAGAAAGAAATCGAATATCTAAAATCTCGCGACAAGCGCCTGGCGAGCGCAATCGAGCGCATCGGCTTCATAAGGCGCGAGATTCACCCGGATTTGTTTTCGTGCGTTGTGCGCAACATCGCCGGTCAGCAGGTTTCCGGGAGCGCGGCGCAGGCGATATGGCGAAGACTGCGGGATTGCCTGAAAGGGGACGTATCGCCGCTCGCCATAGTCTCCACCGACGCCAGTGCGCTGCGCACCTGCGGGCTGTCGATGCGCAAAGTCGAATACGTCAAGGATTTCGCCGCGAAAGTGGCTTCCGGCGAATTCGACATAGACGCTCTTTCCGGGTTGCCTGACGCAGAGGTGATAGCCGCGCTTTCGTCGCTAAAAGGAATCGGGACGTGGACGGCGGAAATGCTCCTGCTTTTCTCGCTCGGGCGTCCAGACGTGTTGAGTTTCGGGGATTTCGGCATACAACGTGGAATGAGGATGGTCTACCGCCACAGGAAAATCACGAAACAACTCTTCGAGAAATACCGTCGCCGGCTCTCGCCGTACGGAAGCGTAGCGAGCCTGTACTTTTGGGAAGTCGCCGGAGGAGCGCTGGACGGGCTTACCGACCCTGGCTCGCGCGTCGGCGGCGTCCGCATCGTCGAACAAACCGCCGCCCGCGCGCACAACTCCTAACTCTCAACCCTCACCCCTCTACGCGCAGGGCGGCGAAATATGCTAAAATATAAGTCTTATGAACGACAGCACAAAGAAAGAGTATTTCGAGCTTTTGAAGTATGAGAGCGTAGGCGCGGACCCCGCGAAGCTGCGCGAATGCAGCGCCTGTGCGCAATATCTGAAGGCGTGGCTGGAGCGCGCCGGTTTTGGCGTGTCGCTGCGTCTTGCGGAAGGAGAGTTCGCGCCGCCGGTGGTGCTGGCGGTGCGCGAGGGCGAAGAAGGCGCGCCGACCGTGCTGCTATACGGCCACTATGACGTGCAGCCGGCAGACCCGGTGGAGGAATGGAAGACGCCGCCGTTCGAGCCTACGGTCGTCGGCGGCAGGGTCTACTGCCGCGGCGCCCAGGACGACAAGGGGCAGCTCTTCGCGACCTTGAACGGCGTGCGCGACTTTCTGGACCGCCAGAGCGTGAAGCCGGCGTCCGGAAGCGTCCGCAAGCCGACGCCAACCCTGAAGATTGTGCTGGAAGGGCAGGAGGAGTCCGGCTCGGAAATGCTCATGCGTCTGGCGCCGGAAATGCGCAAGGAGCTTGCTGCGGACGTGCTCATGGTGTGCGACACGTCGGCGGCGGCGGAACTGCGCCCGGCGATTGTGGCGGGCCTGCGCGGCGTGAGCCACTTCACGGTGCGGCTGACCGGGCCGAACCGCGACCTGCACTCCGGCGAATACGGCGGGGTCGCGCCAAACCCGGCGCAGGGAATCGCGGAGCTTGTCGCGTCGCTGCACAATCCCGACGGCTCCATAGCCGTGGCGGGTTTCATGGACGGCGTGGAGCCGCCAAGCGAGGAAGAGCTGCGCACGGCGGCGGAGACGGCGCCGAGCGCCGAGGAGTATGCGACGGACATCGGCTGCCCCGCGGCCGGCGGCGAACGCGCCAAGCCGGTCTCCGTTCGCAACGGTTTCGAGCCGACCATCGAGGTCAACGGCATCCATTCCGGCTACGGCGGACCCGGAGCCAAGACCGTCATCCCCGCGAACGCCATCGCCAAGATTTCCATGCGCCTCGTGCCGGGCCAGACGCCGCGACGCGCTTTCGACGCCGTCAAGGCGCATCTGGAGGCCCGCGTCCCGGAGGGAATGACGCTCAGCGTCGAGGATTTCAACCCCGGCGCCGGCGGCTTCCGCCTGCCTCTCGCATCTCCGCTCTTCCGCCTCGCCGGCGACGTCCTCGCGGAAATGGATTCCCGCGGAGCCGTGTTCGTCTGGGACGGCGCTTCCATCCCCGTCGTCTCCGCGTTGCTGGCCGCCTCCGGCGCCGCGCCGCTCATCGTCGGCTGGGGACAGGCCGAGGACCGCATCCACTCTCCCAACGAGTCGTATTCCTTCGTGCAGTTCGACAAGGCCCGCGACTTCGCCAGGCGCTTCCTCGCCGCTCTCTAGACGCCCCGTTCGGCCGCAGCCATCCTATTAATTAACGGTAAGCGACACGGTACGTCTAGGTGAAAAGCGAACATACAGAGCGGAACGTGGAGTCCGGAGTTCTGCCGCCGGAGATACTTGTGCTGCAGGAAATAGCCCGGGCGCTCGTCAAGGGGCGAGACGTCCGCGCTCAGCTGGAGACGGTGCTCGACGTGCTCCACCGCCGAATGGGGATGCTGCGCGGGACGTTCACGCTTCTCGAGGGAGACGAGCTGCGCATAGAAGCTTCCACGGAAGAGCTCAACGCCGAAGAGAAGGCGTTAGGGCGCTACCGCGTGGGCGAGGGGATAACCGGGGCCGTGGCGCGGAGCGGCAAGTCGGAAGTGGTGCCGGACGTGCGCAAAGACCGCCGGTTCCTCAACAGGACGCGCACGCGCGCCAAGGGGGACGCGATTTCGTTCATCTGCGTGCCGCTCCTGCACCAGGGGCAGGTAATCGGGACGCTGTCGGTGGACCGCGCGCCGCCGTCCGGCGCGGGCGATGCGTCGCGCGTGTCGCTCGGGCGCGACGTTGCGCTGCTGGAGATTATCGCGAACATGGCGGCTGACGCGGCGGCCGTCTGCCGCGAGCAATGCGAGGAGCGCGAGGCGCTCCTCGGCGAAAACGAGCGCCTGCGCGAAATAATCGGCACGAATCCCGGCGGGCTCGTCGGCAACAGCCGCCAGATGCGCATCGTCTACGAGCAGATTCGCCAGGTGGCGCCGTCGGACGCGACCGTCCTCATCCGCGGCGCCTCCGGCACGGGCAAGGAACTCGTCGCTCGCGCCATCCAGCAGGCTTCCTTGCGCGCAGGCAAGCCTTTCGTCACGCTAAACTGCGCCGCTCTCCCGGAAACCCTGGTCGAATCCGAACTCTTCGGACACGAGAAGGGGGCGTTCACGGACGCTTTCGAGCGCCGCATCGGACGCGCCGAGGCCGCCAACGGCGGCACCCTCTTCCTCGACGAAATCGGCGACCTCTCGATTCCGGTGCAGGTCAAACTCCTCAGGTTCCTGCAAGAGCGGACCTTTTCCCGCGTCGGCTCGAATGCCGAAATACGGTCTGACGTGCGCTTCATCGCCGCCACCGGACGCAACCTGGAAGAACTCATGGAGAAGAAGCTCTTCCGAGAAGACCTCTACTATCGGCTTTCGGTTTTCCCAATAACCGTGCCGCCGCTGGCCGAGCGCACCGGAGACGTGGAGCTTCTGGCCGAGCACCTGATGAAAAAGATGTCGGCGAGATATTCCAAGAGCGTGGTGCGCATTTCGACGCCGGCCATGAACATGCTGATGTCGTACGGGTGGCCGGGGAACGTGCGCGAGCTGGAGAACGCGATAGAGCGTGCCGTGCTGACGACGACGGACGACTGCATACACGGCTACAACCTGCCGCCGGCGTGCCGGGTGGCAGGATTCGAGGAGGCGCCGTTCGACGCTCGCGAGGGCAGGACGCTCCGCGAGCAGCTGCAGGCGTTCGAGCGCGCCGCCATAGAGCAGGCCCTGCGCCGGAACGGCGGCTGCCGCTCGGCCGCCGGACGCGAACTCGACGTCAGCCCGCGCATGATGAACTACCGCATGAAGCGCCTCGGCATTGCATGATTGCACAACGGCTTTCAGGAGCGGCTATATGGAAGATTCGCGGAAAATCGACTTCGTTTTGACATGGGTGGACGGCAGCGACGGCGAATGGCTTGCGAGACGGCGCGCCTTCGAGGCCTCGGAGCGCGGCTATTCCACCGGCGACGCCAACGCGAACGGCGACTGCCGGTACCGCGATAACGGGCTGCTCCGCTATTGCCTGCGCGCCATCGCCAAGTTCGCCCCGTGGGTGAACCGGGTGTTCCTAATCACGTGCGGGCAGAAGCCCGCCTGGCTCGACGAGTCCAGCCCGCGGCTGCGCTTCGTCAGGCACGACGAGTACATTCCCGGCGAGTGGCTGCCGACTTTCCACTCAAACACCATAGAGCTGAACCTCCACCGCCTGGCGGGGCTCTCGGAACGCTTCGTGCTCTTCAACGACGACATTCTCCTGCTGCGCCCGGTGGCGCCCGAATTCTTTTTCCGGGGCGGTCTGCCCGTGCTTCCGTGCGACCTCGGCATCCCGCCCTGGCTTGGTGCGAGCAACATAAGCCGCATAGTGCTCAACAACAGCGGGCTCGTCAAACTCGCGACGGACGTGCAGCGGCAGGTCTGGCGCAACTGGCGCAAGTTCTTCGACGTCCGCTCCCTCGGAGCCGTCCGCGCCGCAAAGAACCTCGCGTCCATCGCCGTGAACCGCACGATGATTCAAGGCTGCTTCGGGCATCTCGCCGTTCCGCACCTCAAATCCACCTTCGGCGAAATGTGGCGGCGTTTCCCCGGCGCGCTGGAGCGCACGTCGCGCAGCCGCTTCCGCTCGGACGACAGCGTGAACCATTGGCTCATGGCATCGTGGAATCTCGTGCAGGGGCGCTTTCAGCCGGCTAACGAGAAGCGCATGGGACTCCATGAAGTGGTCAATTCCGCGAGTCTCCTCGGTTTGTGCGACTTCGTGCGAAACGCGCCTCTCGCTGAAATCTGCTTCAACGACAAATGCGAGGGGGAAGAGTTCGCGCATTGCTACGCGGAAATAGCAAGGGCGGCCGACGCCTTGCTGCCGGAGGCGTGCGAGTTCGAAAAACGATGACGCCCGACCGCGCAGAAAGGCGAGGCCGGGCGTCTGCTGCGCGTCATGCGCGACAATTTACTTCGATGTCTCGTTGCTCGTACGCTCCTTGGCGAACGTCTCGATGGCAGAAACGCTGTTCTTGACGGACGCACCCGGGAAAGCTCCGGGCGGCAGCACGTCTGCCGTGCCGCCGACGAGTTCCTCGAACTCCTTGCCGATGCGCTGCATTCCGCCGCCGCCATGCGTCGCGAATATCGCCGCTCGCTTGCCTTTGAGCGCTTCCAGGTTCTGTGCGAGGAACGTGCGCACCGGAGGCGCCATGGTGCCCCACCAGTTCGGCGTGCCTACGAGCACGACGTCGTATTTCGCCAAGTCAAGGCCCTCTACGGGCAGAATCGGCCGGAGTTTCTTGCCGTAGCATTCCGGCTGCGCCTCGTCGCAGCAGGCCTTGAAGTCGCTGCTGTACGGCGTCTCGGCCTTGATTTCAAAGAGGTCCGCGCCGGTTTTCTTCGCGATTGCGCCGGCCGCGAAGCGCGTGTTGCCGTCGGGGCTCCACGAAAAATACACCACCGCCGTCTTGGCCGGCGTCGTCTCGCCCGCCTCCTGTGCCGTCGCTTCCGACTGCGTACATCCCGCAAGCAGCCCCACGGCTGCAAGCCCGCTGCTGAGCAATTTCTTCATTGTAGTTTTGTCCTCCGTCCGTTCCGCCTCTTGACAGTATGCGGCGCAAACATCGGCGCATATTATACCACCGCCGCTTGCCCGCCGTCAAGACTCGCCATCGCTGGAATATCCCCACCTTTGCAAAACGCTGTCGAGCCCTTGGAGAGCCTTGCGCGCTTTTCGCGGGTTTCGAAGGGTTAGCCGACATGATTCTCGCCGTTGTAGACGCGGCATTACTCCGAAAGCAGCTCAAATTCCATCTGGAGGTCGCCGCATTCTTCGCACGGGCACTTCCAGCCGCGCCACTTCCCGTGCCGCACGAAGAGCCACCTGAGCCCGTCTGCGATTGCGTAGTAGAAGAACTCCGGCACCTCGAACATCTTGCGCGAGACCTTGGCGACGTGCTTTGCGAGCGCGTCCAGCTTGACCTTCTTGCCGAGCCACGCGGCTGCGAAGTAAGCCACCGCGACGACGAGCGCGGCCATGTTCTTCAGCCGCTGGTAGTCGAGGAGCCTCATGTGCTCGAGCCTGTAGGACTGCTTGATGTACCGTATCGTGTCCTCGACCCTCCAGCGGGTCAGATACCCCTGCACCACCTCCCACAGGGCCTTGCGCGTGCGCACCGCGTTCAGCGTCGTCAGCAGCATCATGGGCTTCTCGCCGCCGGGCCACTTCGCGACAACAAGATGCAGGTTCGTCTCGGACCAGTCCGGAAGGCGCACGGGCATCGAGCCGTACTTCACGCGCACGTTGTGAATCTTGTTGTGCGACTTGAAGAACGCGCTGTCCTCGTATTTGAGCGTGCACTGCCGCGCAAGGTCGGACGCAAGAACCTTGGACCTCTCCGTCCTCCCTCCCCAGTTGAGCAGATGGCGGTCCCCGACAAGCCGCACGATGAAGTCAAGGCCGTGCCTTATGTAAAAAGCGAACATGTTGTCGCCGTCCCCGCCTCTGTCGTAGACGAATATGCCCCTGCCGTTCGTGGTGGATGCTATCTGCCCGATCACCTGCTCCACCTCGTCGTTCTCGCTGACGTACTCGGGATGGACGGACGACCACAGCCGCAGCATCAAAGGCACTATCTTCCGGCATCCGTTCTCGCAGGCTATCGCCATGCACAGTGTGTACCCGAGGTTGTCGCCGACCCTGCCCTTGCTCCCGTCCCACACCTTGGCGAGATACGGCATCTTCTCCGCGTACTCCTTCTGCACGTCAGTAGGGTCGACGATGATCAATGTGTCGTCGTGGATGCCTGGCGCGGCATCGCACAGAATGCTTCCGTGCACCTTCGAGTCCATTCCCTCCGTCGCCAGATGCCGTTCAAGCCGTTCCTGCGTCTTCTTGGCGAGAATGTCCTCCTGGAGCGAACGCGCAATCTCGCTCATCAGCGTGTTGCGCGAGGCCTGTATGCCGAAGAGCATCTGCCCAAGGAACTCCATCTTCCAGCGGCTGTTCTTGAACTGGGGAGAAAATATCCCCAGGTATTTTCTGAGCTGTTCTCGCGTTTTGAACGCAATTATGCTATCATTTCCCATGTCGGTTCCTCCTTGGTGGTTTTAGGCACGTGGTATTATACCACACCCAGCAAGTGGAACCGACTTTTCGCTTATTTCACTTCCAGAAATCCATCTCGTCCAATAAAATCAGGCATCCGACTCATTTCAGGGGTCAAAAACTGGGGATATTCCT
>CAMZET010000010.1 GCA_947305825.1 uncultured Verrucomicrobiota bacterium | reverse complement strand
ATCGTCGGCGAGGGCAAGGCGTCGGACATGTCGCAGTCGGAAAGTCTCGCCGAAGGACTGAAGGCGGGGGACATATTCATTGCGGACAGGGGGTATGTCGACTTCTCCTCCTTCTTTGCCGGCGGCAGCCGTTGCGTCTGCCCTGTCCGTTCGGTGTACACGCAAGCGGACGGAAAATTACAAACAAATTTCCGCCGCGGTCAGCGGCCCAACGCCTTTCTTTCGTCGGGAGTGATTACACCGGCTTCGACCTGCCTGTCGAGGTAGTTCTTGAGCGCGGCTTCGGACTTCTCGCAGAATGCGTCGCATTCCTCCTTCGAGCAATAGCCCATCTCTGCGCGCTTGCGCGAGCGCGCCATGGCCTTCTCGGCGCCGGCGATGGCGCGCTTCACCTTTGCCGGGACGCGCGGCTCGCCGAAGTCCGCCGCGATACGCCGCCGCTCGGACTCCGGGAAAATCGAAAGCGGATACTCGACGCCGCGCGAGGGCGGGTCGGCCTTGCTCTGCGCAAGCACGACCCTCTCCGTCGTCAGCCCGACCGGCCACCCTGCCACCACGTTGCCGGCATGGTTCGTGTAGCCGGGCTGCGCGCGGACTGCAAGAGGCCGCGCGCAAAGCCCCAGGAAAAGGAGCGGCACAAGACGAAATGCGCTTTTGCCGTATTCCATGTTCGCTGACTCGCGCAGCCATTTGCGACTATTCAGCATTTTTCCCTCTGTCCACGACGTCCGGCGTGAAGGACTGGGCGAAGGTGACGTTGGTCACGGTCGGCATCTCTTTCGTCAAGTCGACGGTTATTCTCTGCGAGACCGAGGCCTTGCCGAAGCGCGCTGCAACAGCATTTTTATCGCCTGTGCTGGTGAGATTCTTGTCCGT
Organism: uncultured Verrucomicrobiota bacterium; assembly: GCA_947305825.1. The sequence goes on along the minus strand of CAMZET010000010.1, from coordinate 13,398 downwards.
GGTGGCGGTGACGGTGGCGGTCTTTCCGTCATCGGACACTTGCAGCTCGAAGTGCAGTTCTGCGTCTCCCGTAATCTGGTAGCCGTCGCGAGCCATGTCGCGCGAGACGAACATATCGCCGTTCTCAATGGTGTAAAGGGTTTCCGTCTGCATTTCCTTCGCATTCGGGTCGCCGACAAGGGCCTCGCCCTTTATCATCAGCGACTGGATGTCCGCGAGGCTGCTCTGGTTGAGCAGGGTAGAAATGGCCTTGCGGGCGTTCGGGTTCTTGACGGCCTTGCAGAATTCGTCCACGACTTTATCGGCCGAACTGCCGATTTCGAGTTTTGTGCCGTTGATATTCCATGAGGCGCGATTCGCGTCGCCATAGAGCGACCCGAAGATGTCGGGATTCTCAGGCAGGAACAACTTCGGATTGGACATATTCTGCCTGATGTAGTTGTTGTTGCGCTCGACGAATTTATCGCCGAGTTTTTCGAGGCGCTTGTCGCCGAAGTCGAAGTCGCGCCAGTTCTTCATGTCGTTGGCGACGCCTTCTGGCACGTCCTCGAAGAGCATGCCGTTCACGAGGCAGGAGACGAGGAAGTTGGCGTAGGTGCGCGCGTTCTTCCCGGTCATCTGGTTGCCGAACCTCTGCAGGCAGTCCTGGACGGTATCCATCTGCTCGCGGCTGAGTTCGAAGCCCAGGGCGTCGGCCGCCGCAGAAGCCATCTTCTTGGCTACGGAGGCGGTCATGTTGACGGGGTTGGCGTCCGCCGCCTTCACGTTGTCGATGGCGGCTTTGACGGCCATGATGCGGCGCGCGGTGAGCGGCTTGCCCTTGTCGTAGTCGGCAAGGAGCATCGCCTTCTTGACGCTTTCGGGGATGCGGCTTTCGCCGCCGAACATGTCGATGACGGCGTTGCGGAACTCGGTGCGAACGGCGTTGTTGAGGTTCTGCTGCTCCACGGAGCGCTTGAACTTGGCGACCTTGTCGGACTTCGGGTCGGCGGCAACGATTGTGCGCGCCTCGAGACCTTGCGCACCTCCTTCGCCGAAGCGCGCGACAGCCTTATTGTTCGTTGCAATGTTGTCCTGCGCGAACTTCACGAACGCGCTGAAACTTGCATTGTATCCATTTACGTCTATAGCCATGTCATGCCTCTTTGTGTGTATCCGTGCTGTATAACACGCGGCAGGGCGGAAGGTTACAACATATTTTCTGCGGCTTCAGTTCCCCTGTCGAGCGTAAGCCCTCACGCCGAGTTTGACGTCCTTGACTCCCGCCTCGATCAGTTTCATGGCCTTGTCGCGGTCGGCGTCGATCGACGCCGCCGGGATTACGATAATCCAGCGGTCGTTCCAGGCGCTGCGGCCGACGAGGCGCGTGGACTTGAAGTCGTCCCCGGCGCGAAGCGTCGAGTGGCGGCGGATGGTCGCCGTCGAATCGCTCGTGCCGTCGAGGCCGGAGAACGTGGATATCCAGTCCTGCGCGTCGAGTTCGTCGGAACCGACGGTATAGGGCAGCGGCAGAACCTGGTCTACCACGTTCCAACCGAGAAGCGCGCGGTCGGTGCCGGCGGGCGAACGCATGTAGTCGGTGCCGACCGGGACGAGGTAGATGTTCGGCTCGATACCCGAACCGCCAGCTAGTTCATCCAAGCCAACGAGGTTCACGCCGACGGCGTCGATCTTGGTCGCGTAGTCGGAACTGGAGAACTGCTGGTCGCCGAACTGCTGCGACTTGCCGAAGAAGTTCTCGGCAAAGTTGATCGACGTGGAGAACGGAATTATGTATCCGGGTTCGCGGTGGACGACGGAACTCGTGCTCGCCGGCGGCTGGCAGTGGCGAATGAACTCCGGATTCGCGAGAATGTTGTCCACGCGGTATTTCGCAAGTTCCTTCTTCCAGGCCTCGTCGCCATCCGCGCCCTCCTTGATGCGGAATAGTTCGCGGCGGAGCGAGAACCACTTCTCGGGCTTGTCAGGATTGTTGATGCCGAGGCGCGGCTTCAAGACTTCCCAGTTCGCCTTCATGCGGTTCACGACGTCGTACAGGCCGCCGTCGGTAGTGGCCGAGGAAACCGAGACGCCGGGTTGGCCGAGCGAGCGCGTAGCGATTATGTCGGCAAGGAACCGCTTGCCGGCCTGCGGGTCGCTGGAGAGAAGGCCCGTCTCGTAGTCATAGACCTTGGCGAGTTCCCAGACGTAGCGCTGCGCGGTATCGAACGCCGTCGAGTACTTCGTGAGAGCGGTGTTGCGCTGCACGCGGTTGTACATGTCGAGGTAGCGGTGCTCGGTGGCGTTGTTTGAAACCTGCTGCCTCCAGAGCGCACGCTGCTCCTGGAGCTGCTCGCCCTGCGCGACCTCTGCGCGGTAGGCGGCCTCGGCGGCCGCAAGTTCCGCGAACGCCGGCTGGATCGAGAGCGCCGCGAGATTTACGTCCATCGCCAGCCCCGCGACCTTCTCCTTCAAATCGGCGTATACTCCCTTGTACTGTTCCACGGTGTCGTAAATCATCTTTCCGAGATCGACTGCGCCGGCGAAATCCGTCTTCGCGTTGCGCGAAACATACTGCGCGGCTATCAACTGACCGATGCTCCAGACCGACGCCGACGCTCCGGGATAGCTCGCCGCGTCCACAATCGCCCTGGGATCGATCGTGACGGACATTCCCGTGCCTTGGATGCCGGGGATCGCCTTGCTCTTCAGCGTTTCATCGGTCATCATCAGGTCGAGATAGAGCTGGCCTATGTCGATGGCCCTGTCTTCTTCGGTCGTGTCGAACAAGATGCCTTTGAGGAGTTCGATGCCCATAGTGATGCCGAATTCCTTCCAGGCGTCATTTCTGGCGCCCTGGGCGATTTCGCTGCCGCCGACTAGCGTCTCGAACTTGGTGTTGTAGTCGTCCACCACCGCCTTGACGCGCAGGTACGCGGCGATGTAGTTGCGGTATGCAGCCTGGATGGAGCCTTCAATGCGGCGCTTGCCGGTGATGGTCAGCGGCTTCATGCGAATGCCGCCCTCGCTAACGATGAAGTTGATGGGTATCTCCTCGATTTCGTCTTCGATATCCTGGCCGAGCCAATCCTTCTTGTTCATGTACTTCCACTCGGTGAAGCCCTTGCCCTCGACGAGCTTGTACGTGTTGGTGAAGAGCGTCTGCATGTCTTCGAGCATGCCGTATTCGAGGAGGTCCATGTAGTTGTAGTTGTACAGGTCGGGTCCGTCGTAACCTTGCGGGTAGGTTCCTCCAGGTCCGATGTCGCCAGTGTAGGGCGTGCCGTAGATGGCAATCAACTGGTTGTTGAAAGCCTGCTCCTGCGCATTGTTCTCCGCGATGGAGCCTTCCTCGGCGCGGGAAATCTGCGCAAGGCACGAACCGTACACGTTGGCATAGTCGAGAACGGTGTAGCAGTTGGCGAGGGCCTTCTCGGCACGTTCGAGAATCTGCTCGAAGTGAGACTCCTTCTGCGCGAGGCGGTCGGGGTCGATGTCAAACGGAATCGCGTTCTCGGAGAGTCCGAGCGGGTTTGCGCCCATCTCGTAGCCGTTGAGCTTGCGCTCGACGACACGGACCGAAGACGCAAGCGCCGGTATCTGCGTCGCGGTCGCACGCGTGATCTTCTTGACACCCCTGTCGGTGAAGGCCTGGTACGGCGCGTCGTTCGTAGGCAGGAGCGCGTTCACGGTCATCCAGTTGTACGCGGCGGCCATGCCAGTGCGCGTCGCCCATTCGCCGTAGCCGAACGCCTGCTCGGCGTTCGAGTCGAAGTATGCCGCGTCGGTGTCGCCGCCGTTCTCCTTGTACGCCTTGCGCAGAGTCAAATCCATCGCGTCGGTGCCGGTCTGGACGAGTTTGACGGCCGCATCGGCGAATTTCTGCTCGTCCTGGTAGTCGACATTCATGAGTTTCTGGTCCATGAGCATCTCGCCCATCGCGGCCGTCCAGTTGAACCACTGGTTGCGGAGGAGGCGGTAGTAGCCGGTGAGGGCCGAGAGGTAGTGGCCCCAGGCGTCGCCGTGGCCCTGCGGGTACTGGGCGGCGGCGCAATTTACGTCCAGGATGCCGTTGCGCGCGCGGATGCCGTAGTTGGCGACATAGGCCGGCTCGCCTTCCGTGATGCCCCTCGTCATGTTCCAGGCAAGGCGATTGTAGAGGGGCGCTTCGGTCATGCGCGGGAACTGCGTCGCGGCGGTGCGCCCGCGCAGAAGCGCAAGTTCCTCATCGAGAAGCGACGGCACCTGGTTCGCGAAGGAGAACGTTCCGGACGCGAACTGCTGGCCGTCGGTCGCGGGCGAGATGAGCGGGTTCTTCGCATCCGAATACGCCTCGGAACCGAGGAGCGTGTAGAACTCGCCCATGCGCGTCTGCGCTAGCATTAACTGCTTCGACATGTCGATATTGTTGCCGCCCGCCGCGATGAGCAGCGACTCCGCGCGGTTGAATACCGTCTGGTAAAGTTCAAGAAGCCCGATTTCGCTCAGGTTGTCGTTGTTGAGCGCGACGTCGCCCTGGTACGGGCGGCCGATCTGCTCGAGCATCGTGAACCACATGTCGCTGGGATTGGAGTAGAAATCCTCGACACGCTGCGCGAACGGCGTGAGCGAGTTGAGGACGCGCTGCAGCCACCCTTCGGCAAGCTGCTCGTCTACCCACGGGCTCCAGAACTGCTCGTCGTCGGTCCAGCCGTACGCCGCCTGCAGAACCTGCCACGCAATCGACCCCTTGCGCGGACGGTAGCGGAGGGTGTAGTACGTATTGACGTAATCCTGGAGGTTGGCGCCGCTCTCGCCGAGCTGCACAGAGACTAACCCCGTCTCCTGCGCCTTGTCCTTCCAGTAGGACGTGCCCTTCTCCGGGACATCGCCGTCGGCCAACGGCGTGGTGTATGCCCACTGGAACTCGAAATCGTTCGCGGCGGAACCGAGCGGAGTGCGGTAGAGAAGCGTCAGTTTCTCGGAGAGCTTGTTCATCGGATCGCTCAAGACGGCGATGCCGTCGGTATAGAGTTCCGGCACGACCTTGATGACGTGCATCTGGATTGGCAGCCCGTCGGAAACCTGCGTCGGATCGGGATTGTCGTTCTCGATGAGCGTGACATAGCCGACGCCGAAACCGTTGGCGAGTAGCGCATAGTGGTCGCGCGGCAAGTACGTGTTCGCGGCTGGATATTCCTTCGTATCCCACGTGAAGTGGCCCTCGACGAACGTGACGGCGAACGAAGTCTTGTTGGAAACCACGTCGTCCCATTCCGTGCCGAGGAACGTATTCAAGCCAAGCTCCTCATAGCGCGACTTGGCGGCTTCAAGACGACCTTCCTTCACCTTTTCCGTGCGCAGCTTGTCGAGATGCCACGTAGCGAACGCGACACCGTCGGCCTCGACGGGCTGGCCGCCGACTACTTTCAGCGGCGTCATCAGGCTGCTGAGAGCGATTTCCTCGACCGTGAAGCGATCGGCGATGATTTCGGAGTTGTCGTTCTTCATCCTGATTGCCCAGGTGTCGTAAAGCTCCTTGGTCGGGAAAGCGAGCATCATTTCGACGCGGCCCTCGGACGGAATGCCGTCGGGGAAGTTCGTGCGTGGCGACGGCAGGACTTCATTGGTCGCGAGCGAGTCCGCCGCCGCATTCCAGGCGGCGACCTCCGCAGCCTTCTGCGTCGCGTCGAGCGTGCACAGCGCCTTGATTGCCGCACGCTCGGCGTCCGTCAGCACGTTGAGCTCGAGATACGAGCCGCCCGACTCCTTCTCCACGTACTGGCCGATAAGGTTCATCGTCGCCTGGCCGTCCTCGACCGTCACGTAGAAGCGGTCGGAAATAGACGGCGGAAGTCCGGTGAAGTAGTACTTGCCCTTGCGCAGGAACGTCGTGCCGGAAGAACCGAGGACGAAGCCCCATTCGTCCGGGAAGTTTGAATTGACGGGAAGGGTCGTTTCAGACGTCTGCACGACAGTCGGATCTATGAGATCGACAACAGGAAGGCCGAGGGAACTGCCGGACTCGATGTCGGCCGCCGAAGGATTCGGGTAGCAGACGGCCATGGAAGCGGCGTTCCACATTTCGGGCAGACCCAGCGTCGCCTTGGTCAGCACCTGGCCGATCTTCATCGTCGGAGCCTCGGAAGGCCAGTAGGCCGTCCACTGCCAGTTTACCGCCGCCTCGATGTTAGTGATGTCGTCCATGGTCGGCACGGCGACGTTTTCGCAGGCGAGCCAGGCGATGGGAGTGCCGACGGCAGGCTGCTCGACGAGCGACGGGAAGTAGAAGCCGCTCTGCATCGGATAGCCGTACTTGGCGAACGTGACGCCGTCGCGGCGCGCCCAGAGGCCGTTCTTGCGGTCTTTGTAGGCGACGGCGTTGTCGTCGAAGGCGAATGCCGTTGCCGCGGTGTCGATGGAAGTCTTGCACCCTGCGAGGCGGCCGACCGGCGCCGGCGGAAGAAGCGGATTGCCGACAATTGCGGTGTTCGCCATCTCCGGATAGTATATCGACGTCTTGGCGAGCGTGAAGGCCTGCATCTTGCCCTTCCCGTTCTCGGCGTACATGACCATGACGAGCGGCTGCGAGGAATCGGCGGTGTTGAGGTCGTTTCTGAGCGCCCAAACGGTGTAGCCGTTGTTGTTCTCGACGAACGCATGTTCTTCGTTCGGGTTGTAGCCGACGTTGTTCGGATTGTTCTCGTAGTATATCTCCGGTTCCACGCCGCCCTCGGCCTTGATGTTGAGCGAGAACTGCTCCGGAGCGCCGGCGCCGGCGACAGAGCAGTTGCGGCAAGTGAGCACGTTGCCGTAGGCGTCGGTCGCGGTGCGGACGGTGCCATTGGTGCCGAGCGTAGAGAGGTCGCCGTCGGCGAAGTTGAAGGCGAAGAGGAAGTCGACGACGTTCGTCGCCGCGCCGTACCAGATTTCGAAGTTGTCGAGAGCGACGAATGTTGCCGAGTCGCCGGAAGAGGAATCCGTCGCGCCGCACGTCGCGTTCACGCCGACGCCGCGCGCAGCCTCCGGAATCGCGGCCGGAATATCCGTCCACTCGCCCGGCGTGACAGGGAACGTCTCGAACTGGCTATTGCCGCCTTCGGTAGTCGTGACGACCACGCTGAAGTCGTTCGTCGCGCCTTTCACGAGCCTGGCGTCTATGACGGCCACTTCGCCGCTGCTGCGGTCGCCGAAGCGCCACTGCGCGAGGTGACCGCCCTGCGCCGCCATTTCGCCGTCCTCGGCCATGTCAGGAGCCACGTAGCACGAGAAACCCGTGCTCGCGGACTCCGTGGCGGAAAGCTTCAAGTTGCCCAAGTCGACGCTCGCCGTGGAGTTCGTCTCTACCAGCATGAGCGAACGGCCGGTGCACGCCATGAGCGTCGGGTCGCCGGAGCCGCATTCGGAAGAGAACGCGATCTGCGGCAGGAGCCCCTGCACCATCGTCGCCGCCCACGTCACGTTGTAGTTCTGGACAAGAGCCGGATACACTACCGGCACGGCCATCTGCGGCGTCTGGAAATTCGCCCTCCACCATACCTGGATCTTCGAACCGCTCTCGTTCACGCCGTATATGGAAGACTTGAGATCCTCGTAGTCGTCGTCAGTTTCTCCGGCCGCATCCGCCTCTATGTCATCGAGCGACGGCACGTCGAGCGAAACCGGGCTGTAGCCGCCGGGACGGTGGTAGAGACGAGGGTTCCAATTTCGTCCGCGAGACTCCGGCTCGTAGATGTAGCCGGCAAGATTGTCATCGACGCGCCCGGAAGCGGCACGCGCAAGCGGCCCCGCCTCCAAACCGATGCGCGGCGTGATTTCGACGCCTACTGGCCATTCGTAAATCCACGGCGAAGCAGCCAGCGGATTTTCGTAGCTTGTCAGCTCGACCGGCATGAACGACGGGCAGCCCTTGCCGTCCGCGTTCGCGAGCTTGACGAGAATCTGGTCGCCGTTCGAGCCGTTGAACGAGAGTTCTCCCTTCAGCGAATTGTAGTCGACAGAAACGGTTCCAGGATACTTGTAGCCGTTCGCAGACACCATATAGTTGGTCGGGACGAGCATCGAGCAGCCGGCGTCCTGGCCGTTGGGCGCGACAATCATTCGGACGGGATTCTCGGGCCAGCTGATGAGGTACCAGTCGTGCTCGAAGTTCCACTTCGTCTTCATCGGGTCTTCCGTCTGCCAGAATATGTCGGCCTTCCAGGGCATTGCTATGCCGGAGGGACTCGTCGTGACATCGGTAGGAGCGATGGCGAATATTTTGCCGTGGTCGGGGTCTGAGAGTTCCTCGCCTTCGGGCGCTGTGTATTTCTCGAGATATGGAGCGTACGGGTCGTTGTCGTCGCGTTTGAGGCCGGCGGAAGCGACGGCATAGAGCTGTCCGGAACCGAAACCGCCGCCAGCCGGCTTGAGGCAGTCGCCCACTTCCGCGTTGAGTGTAGTAACGTTCGGCGGGCAGATTTCGACGACGATGTGCGCCACCATGCGGTCTTTGGTCTCAGTGTCGTAGTAGGCAAGGACGAACTGGCCCTGCGGGCAGTCGATTGCGCCAGTCGATTCGTCCACCGTGTAGCGCACCGTGAGCATCTTCGTCTTGGACGGGTCGTAGTCGAGGCCGTATACGACGTTGGTGACGCCCCTTGACGTCTCGCCGTAGCGGCTTTCGAGCAGTTTCCTGTCGCCGAAGAACTTGACGAACTTGCCGGAGAGGTCGATGAACGCGGCGGAGTTGGCTTCATCGACGCGCGTGGCGAAGAGCCTGTAGGGGCGAGCCGAAGAGGAACTGCCGATGTTGTAGGTGCGCTTCTCCGTCTCGCCGACGTTGTTCACCCATATTACTTCGGTCGCTCCGCTTGAGGAGAAGATCATGCGCTCGTACGCATTCGTCGCGCTTGTATTGAACATTATCTGGCCGTTGGCCACAAGCGTCTTGTTCGACGCGATAGTCGCGTTCCAGTCAATATCATCGGGATTGTAGACGAGGTCGGTGCAGAAGTCGCCGAGCCGGGCGTCCGGCGGCTGCTCGGAGAGAGTGCGGCCGACCGTCCACGCGAGAAGATTCCACTTCCTCGTCTGGTCTTTGGCTGAAAAGGCATAGACTTCCTCTTCCGGCGAAGTCGGGACCTTGACGACCGAAATCGGATACGCCACGGTCGGCTGAACGAAAGCGGAACAGCTGCCGCCGCCGGAATTGATGTATACGGGCAGCTCCACCTCGCCTAGCGTGAGTTCGGAATCCTCCGGCGGAGCGGCGAACGCCGCTGCTGACAATAGCATCAGTGCGAAGAGCGGCCACTTTTTCCCATGCGCGGACGCGGAGGAACAGAGTGGGAGACCACCGGAAACCTTTGCGGCTCTGCGGCTCTGCGTGGGCGAATCGGCCCCGTTGTTCCAAAGATTTTTCATATTACAGGTCCTCCTTTCCGATGAACGGGAAGAATGTCACCTTGAGACCGCCGTCGTCGGACGTCGGCGCGCGGACGCTTTCGCCCGCGCGGCAATACTGCACGACCGCCGGGCAACGCAGCGCGCGCCCGCCTGTCGCGCAACTCGAAATAAGCGCAATGCCGTCAGATGGCGCGGTCGCGAGGACTGACCCTCTCAGAACCGCGCCCGACGTCGCGAGCACGGTCGGTTTCGCGGAAGAGAACGCCTTGACGCCGCTGCCGCGCAGGAGCTGGGTGCGTTCGCCCGCGGCGAGCGTGAGCGGCGAAACCGTCACCTTGCCCGCGCCGGGCGCAGTCACCGCGCCGGCGACTTCGAGGTGCGACAGCGTCGCGTCTGCCGCCACGATGGCGTTTTCGGTGGCTAGGTTTCCGATGCGGATGTCGGCGGCCGCGCCGTCCGCCGCAAGGGCGCGGTTGACCGCCGCCACCGGCCTGAGCTCGCGGCGCGGCTTCATCTCCACCGCCGTGTTCGCATACGTCCCTATCGCGACGCCCACGTGCGTCACGCTCCCCGTGGCAAGAAGAGTCGCAAGCGTATCGTCGCCGAACGAATGCACGAAACTGCCGTCCGCGTTAACGGTCACAATCTGGTCGTCGATTTTCCAGAGAGGCGTAGTCGCCTCCATGGAATCATACACGCGGAAATGCATCTTCTTCTCGTAGGTAGTATCGTTTGTCGCAGGTTCGCCGGTCAGCCGGCTCAGCTGCCCGCGATATACTAGCTTCGCCTCGCTGCCCTTCGGCACTGACCACCTCGCGTAAAGCGTGGTATTCAGCGTCAAAGCGGAAGCGGAATCCTCGACGAAAGCGCCGTTCTCGTCGTAAACCTGCACGCCGCTCTCCGTATAGTAGCCGAGGAACGTGTAGTCGCCCCTGCGCGTCGCGATCGGAGCCGCCGGCGCCTCGCCTTCGAAATTGTAGTTGAAGGACCCGACCGTCGAACCGGACGAAACAAACTTGAAACTGACGACCCGGGGGCGCCAATGTGCGTAGAGAGTCGAAACCTCCGCCGGCGTCCATGCCGTGGGATTTGTGTATTTGCAGTTTCCGCCAAAGACTTGCACTCCTCCCGTTTCCTGCGTATAGTAGCCGATAAAAACATAGTTCCAGAGGTACGGCCACTGAGCCGTCACGCCAGAGATGTTGGAGCAGTAGACTTTATCGACCTCGACGCCTTCCGACACAAAGGATATTGCGAAACGCGAGGTGGTCAGACTGCACTGCTTGAATGCCGGCCCGGGCAAGTCGCCGCTCTCCGGCTGCTGCCCCATCATGAAATATTCCAGTATTCTTGTATTGGCGTCGAGCGTGATATTTGTCGTATAGGTGGTCTCGTCGAATTCTTCGCCTGCCCTGTCCATCAACGTAGTCTCGGCGATGCTTCCGTTATTGCCGAACTGAATCAGCTTGACATAGGCGGCCAGACTGCCACTCCGGCATCGTGCCGTGACGGAAGCGGTCACGGAAACGCCCGCCTTGAGATCGTCCGCCGTGATTCCGAAATCCTCAAGCGTCACCCTCTGCGACAATCTAGACAGGTATTCCGTATTCGGCCAGAACCAGCTGCCATTGCCCGTCTGGCGACCCCACGAGCCTTCATAAACAGTCCATCCATCCGTGTTGCCGCCTTCGCCGTTCTTCAACAATTCGATGACGCCGGTACGATGCTTGAACTCCTCAAAGGCGGCAGCCGAAGGAATTGGCTTGCCATCCGAAACGCTCCAAGCGCCGCCGAGAGCCTCGGCAAGCTGCTCCGGCGTCATCGCGGAGGCGTCCGTGCCTTGATTTTCATCGAGCGATGTCGTGTAGTAGCAGCTACTCACCCTCACGGAATTGCCCTGATGCCTGGAAAACGTCGAAGAACCCGTCTTTTCCGATACGACGATATTTTCGGGGGCGAACAGGGAATTGTCAATACGGAGCCCCGTCGCATTGAAATTGAAGCCGACAAAACCGCCGATATTGGTTCCGTCCGCAGCAATCAGCGAGCCGTCGAAAAGGCAGTTCTTCAACTCGACAGTCTGCGATACCCAGTAAGTCCTGCCGATAAAGCCACCGCTGGTCGCATCGTCGCTTACGGTGCTCGTGATTGCAACGGACGACCGGCAGCGCGTTATGGTAGCGCCGCTGGAACGCACTTCGCCAATCAACCCGGAGGCGAACTGGCTATCGGTGACGATAGCGCCAGCCGTGTGCAAATCGGAAATCTTTGCGCCGGAAACGTAGCCGAACGGAGCGAGACGTTCGACGCCGGAAGAATTCCAGTTCAAAGTCAGCTTGTAGCTGTTGCCGTTGAACGAACCGGCGTATGGATGATCCTCGGAGTCGCCGACGCGCGGGGAGTCTTGCGCGAGCGTCACGTCGGCGGTCAGTTCCGCGTCGAGCGCCGTCTCGCCGGCATTCACGCGGGCCGCGAACGCCGCCCAGTCCTCGGCATCCGATATTTCCACCGTCTCCGCGCCGGCCCGAAGCGTACAGACCGCTGCGACCATCGCCAACATTGTCAAAAGATTCGTTTTCATGCGTTTTTCAACCCTTTCAACTTTACATCTATTGTACTATCGAACCTTTCAACCACTATTCGGCGACGCCGAAATAGATGAACTGGCCTTTGACGAGCGTGAGTTCGCCGCCGGAAAGCGTCAGGCGCACCGAGTCGCCCTTGCGGACGGGGACGGTCCATACGAAGCGACGTGTCGCCGAAGCGTTGCCGAGCGTCCCTTGCGGCGTCACCTCTGCGGCGAGAGCACCGCTTGAATCGAGGAGATCGAGCTTGAGGGTAGTGTTCGCCGGATTCACGCATCTGGACTGCAACTGGAAGAAGCCGTCGTTGGCGGCCTTCCAGGAGCGCGTGGCGCTGCCGGAAATCGTGCCGGCCGCATCGACGTTCGCGCCGCCGCCGATGGTCATTTCGGCGAGGTTGGCGAAAGCGTCGCTCTTGGCGGCCGGCTTCTCGCCGCCGAGCCAGTCGAGCGTTCCGCCGGAAACGTCTACGCGCTGGACGTCTATTTCTCCGAAGCCCTTGAGCGACCCCGCCGTGAACGAGGCGGCGCTGCGGGCGTTGAAGGAGTTGGTCACTGAAATGGAACCTGCGACCAGATTGCCGATCGATATGGCGTCGCCGTAGAGCGGCAGATACTCGTTGGAAGCAAGCAGTTCCACCGAGGAGGCCGTCAGCGCGTAGGGCGCCATCGTCACGGCGATAGGATCGTCGCCGAGAGCATCGACCTGGACGGCAGTGACGTTATGGGCGAGGCCGTCCGAGCCGTCCACCGGCACGGAAAGGCCGAAGATACCGTAGTCTGCCGTTTTGATGACCATGTTCGTCGGAACGGCGTCGCCGTCGCTGTAGGAGACGGTCACCGCCGTTTCGATTGTCTGGTTGGCCTGTGGATTGCCGTTTGGATCGTAGAGGGCGCCATCGAGTTCGACAGTGACCGGTGTCGAGCCGGAAGCGAGGCGAATGGCGCCGCGCGCCGAAGCCGTGCGCACCGCTTGAAGCTGGTCGAGGACGAACGGAATCGTCGCCTTGTCGGGATGCCCGGCGAACGTGATGCTCGTTCCGTCGCGCCCGACGGCGCGGATGTTCTCGTAGCTCGGGTCGTAGTAGATTTCCGCCGCATTCTCGTTGCCGGCGGCCTCGCCGCCAAGCGGGGGGTAAATTACGTGCCTCACGCCCGCAACGATCTCCGTAAGGGGAATGCCGGACTGCGCGAACACCTTTACGGGTTCGACGTTCATCGAGCACCAGTAGGTGTTGAACTCGCCGCTCGTGATTACGGCGTCGGCATCGGCAAATATGCAGTTGACGGCAGTGATTTTCGCATTGGAGTTGGCGCTGTAGATAGAACCTCCGGTCCTTGCGGTATTGCCAGCGAACGTGCAGTTGAGCAAATCTATCTCGCCGCCGCCGTCCTCCAAGATGGCGCCGCCGAGGTCGCCGGCGGTATTGCCGCTGAACGTGGTATTGACGAACAGCGCATAGCCGCCGTGT
>CAMZET010000009.1 GCA_947305825.1 uncultured Verrucomicrobiota bacterium | reverse complement strand
TCCTCGCGCCTTTTCTCATCTTTTCTCACTTTCTCAATTCCCCCCGCACTAATCAGGGGGGACCTAGGGGTAGGAGGGGTCTACCCCTAGGGGTGGGGGGGACCTAGGGGTAGGGGGGAGGCGGCGATGCGGGGATTTCGCCGTCGGAGACGCGGACTATGCCGTTCTTTATGCGGCAGCACGCGCCGCAGCGGCGGCATCGGAAGGCGCGTTGGCAGTCGCCGGTTCAGGGGAAGATTTTATTGAGCCATTCGACCACGGCGTCTTCGGTGTGGTGCGAGGAGACGCCGAGGCCGAGGCGGCGTTCGATTTGGTTGGAGCCCCTGACGGCGAGGCCGTCGAGGATTTTGGCGTTCGGGCAGGCCTTTGCGACGTCGGCGAAGAAGAGCGCGGGACCGCCGCCGCCGTGCGTGCAGAAGGGGGCTACGGTCTTCCCGTCGAGCGGCGAGGATGCGAGGAACGCGGCCAGGGGAGCGGCGTACGTGCCGTACCATATGGGCGAGCCGAGAAAGACGATGTCGTAGCCGTCGAGCGGCGGCAGCGGCTTGATTGCGGGCAGGGCGCCCGAGGCGAGTTCGGCGTTGGCCGCCTTGAGCGTCGCGCCGTAGGGTTCCGGATAGGGTTCCGCCCTTTCTATCTCCACGAGGTCGCCGCCGACGTGCTTCTGTATCCACTTGGCGACGAGCGCCGTGTTCCGCACCTGCGACTGCGAGAAGTAGACGATTGCGATTCTGCCGGCGGGCCTGGCCGAGAGCGCCACGCTCGCCTCGGTCGAACGCCTGGAAAAGAGCCTGCATCCGGCGACCGCGCAAGCAAGCGCGGCCGCCAGAATGCAGGCGACTATGACAGCGGTGCGCATGGCGGCGCTCTATTCGGCCGCCGCAGCGCCCGTGCCGCGTATCTTGATGTGCAGCTCGCGAAGCTGCTGCTCCGTCACGAAATTCGGCGCGTTCATCATCAAATCCTGCGCCTTCTGGTTCATCGGGAACGCGATTACCTCGCGGATGTTGGGCGTGTCGGTGAGGAGCATGACCATGCGGTCGACGCCGGGCGCGATGCCGCCGTGCGGCGGAGCCCCGTACTGGAAGGCGTTGTACAGGCAGCCGAACTTCTGCTGCACCACGTCCTTCGGGTAGCCCGCTATCTCGAACGCCTTCTCCATGATGTCGATGCGGTGGTTGCGTATCGCGCCCGACGAAAGCTCGATGCCGTTGCACACGACGTCGTATTGGTAAGCCTCGATTTCGAGCGGCGGCTTGGTGTTGAGCGCCTCGAGGCCGCCCTGCGGCATCGAGAACGGGTTGTGCGAGAAGATGATTTTGCTGGTCTCGGGGTCTTTCTCGAAGAACGGGAAGTCGACAATCCAGCAGAAGCGGTAGCAGTTCTTCTCGCGGATGTCGTTTGTCATGTGGTCGGCGATGTCGTTGCGCACGAGGCCGGAGAGGCGGTGGCATTCGTCGGCTGGCGCGGCCATGAAGAAGAGCGCGTCGCCGGGCTCCATGCCGGCGATGGACTTCATCTCCTCGAGCTGCTCGGGCGAAAGGAACTTGGCGATAGGCCCCTTGAGCTCGCCTTCCTTCGTCCAGGAGATGTATCCGAGGCCCTTGCCGCCGTTCTCCTTGACGAAGTGCTCGCGCTTGTCGAACCAGGTGCGCGTCTCGACGCCGACGATGCCCTTGACGAGCAGGCCCTTGACGAGGCCGCCCTGCTCGACGCACGACGCGAACGCCTTGAACGAGGCGCGCGCGAAGAAGCCGCTCATGTCAATCCACTTCAGCGGGTTGCGCAGGTCGGGCTTGTCGCTGCCGTAGACCATCATGGCGTCGCGGTACTTGATGCGCGGCCACGGCGCCGGTGTGCACTCCCACGTCGAGAACTTTGCGAACGTCTTGCCCACCACGTCCTCGACGACGGCGAAAATCTCGTCCTGCGTCGCGTAGCTCATCTCGATGTCGAGCTGGTAGAATTCGCCCGGGCTGCGGTCGGCGCGCGCGGCCTCGTCGCGGAAGCACGGCGCAATCTGGAAATACTTGTCGAAACCCGAGACCATCAGCAGCTGCTTGAACATCTGCGGGGCCTGCGGCAGCGCGTAGAACTGGCCGCGGTGGATGCGGCTCGGCACCAGGTAGTCGCGTGCGCCTTCCGGCGACGAAGCCGTCAGAATCGGCGTCTGGAACTCGTTGAACCCCTTCGCCCACATCTGCTCGCGCAGGAAGCGTATCACGTTCGAGCGCAGGATTATGTTGTTGTGGAGCTTCTCGCGGCGGAGGTCGAGGTAGCGGTGCTTCAGGCGCACGTCCTCGCTCTCGTCGGCCTTTTCGTCCGGCACGTAGATGGGCGTGACGGCGGAGGCTCCCTCCATCACGAGCTCGTTGGCCTCGATTTCGATTTCGCCGGTGGCGAGGTCGGGGTTGATGGTGTCTGGCGTGCGCAGCTTCACCTCGCCCGTCACCGTGATGACGCTCTCCAGATGCGCTTTCTCGACCAGGCCGAAGAACGGCCGGCTGGGATGGACGACTATCTGCGTAAGGCCGTAGTGGTCGCGCAAATCGACGAAAAGGATGCCGCCGTGGTCGCGCAGACGGAACATCCAGCCGGAAAGGCGTACCGTCTTGCCGGCGTCCGAGGCGCGCAGCTCGCTGCACGTATGAGTCCTGTATGGGTGCATTGTTGTTTCGCTCCGTATATAACCCTGTATATGGGAAAGATGAAACATTATACCAAATAGCCGCCCAGACTGTCAAATCGGCGGCCGAAGCGCAGTCAAGCAGCGAGGAGGGAAATATGGTAAAATATATCAAATACCACATAGGCAGCGAAAGATATGTCAAGAGAAGCAGAAATAGAGCGGGCGACTAAAGAGACGCGGGTGCGCGTGCGGCTGGAGCTGGACGGCACGGGCGCTGGCGGGAGCGACACCGGCATAGGGTTTTTCAACCATATGCTGGATTTGCTGCGCAAGCACGCGGCGATTGATTTGAGCGTGGAGGCGCGCGGCGACCTCGACGTGGACTACCACCACACGGTGGAGGACGTGGGGCTTGTGTTCGGCCAGGCGCTGAACCGGGCGCTGGGCGACCGCGCTGGCATAACGCGCTACGGCTTCGCGTCGATACCGATGGACGAGGCGCTGTGCGAGACGTCGCTCGACCTGGGCGGCAGGCCGTTCCTCGTGATGGACTGCGCGATGAAGCACGCCAGCGTGCGCGACTTCGAGGTGAAGCTGGTTGAAGAGTTCTTCCGGGCGGTGAGCGTGGAAGCGCGCGCGAACATCCATTTGCGCCAGATATACGGCGACGAGGCGCATCACGTGTGCGAAGGGCTGTTCAAGAGCTTCGCCCGCGCGCTGCGCCAGGCGAAGGCGCTCGACCCCGAAGAGCGCGGCGTGCCTTCTTCCAAGGGGGTTATATGATTATACTCCCGGCGATAGACCTGAAGGACGGCAAATGCGTGCGTCTGCGACAGGGGCGCGCGGAGGACGTGACGGTATACGGCGACGATCCGGCGGCGCAGGCGCGCGACTGGCGTGAGCAAGGCGCGAGGGAACTGCACGTCGTCGACCTGGACGGCGCGTTCGACGGCGAGCCGCGCCACATGGCTGAGATTGAGGCGATAATCGAGGCGTTCGGCGGGCCCGTGGAGGTCGGCGGCGGGCTCAGGACGCCGGACGCCGTGGCTGCCGTGCTGGACGCCGGCGCGGCGCGCGCCATAATCGGCTCGGCCGCGCTAGAGAACCCGAGCTTCCTCGCCAAGGCCGTAGAACTCTGGGGCGACAGGATTGCCGTCGGCATCGACGCGCGCGGCGGCCTCGTCCAGACGAAAGGCTGGGTCCACACGACCAAGGTGCTGGCGACGGAACTCGCCACCGCCGTCGCCCGCGCCGGCGTCGCCACCATAATCTACACCGATACAGCGACGGACGGCATGCTCGGCGGACCCAACCTCTCGCAGATGGCCGCCATTTGCGACGCCGCGCCGACGTGCCAAATCACCGCCTCCGGCGGCGTCTCTTCGCCCTACGACATCGAGAACCTGAAGGCGCTCGGCCGCGCAAACCTCCGCGCCGCAATAGTCGGCAAGGCCCTATACGACGGCCGCACCACGCTCCAGGCAATGAACGTAGCCGCAATTTAACCAAGGATACTGCAATGACCAACAAAATACGCATCTGCACGCTTGTCGCGGCCCTCGCCGCCGCCCCGCTCTTCGCCGCTTACGAAGACGTCACCCTCGAAAAATACCCAGACGCCGACGTCGTTATGCTCGACGGCCTCGAAGATACCGTCTACAATGCCGACGGCACTTACGTGACGATCGGCACCCAGGCCATCAAGGTCCTCACCGAGAAAGGGCGCCGCGAAGAAAGCGAACTCGTGCTGCGCTATTCCTCGCGCTACGGCCGCGCCGCCATTCTCTGGGTGAAAGTCACGGGCGCGGACGGCGTGGAGCGCGAAGTGGACGTCGCCGCGACCACGAAAGACTCGACCGACAACTCGTCCGCCTCCGAAAACATTTACGACCCGATGCACCGCAAGCTCGTCTGCACGATACCGGGCGTCAAGGTCGGCGACATAATCACGTACCAGACGCGCATTGAGGTGTTCACGTCGCGCATCAAAGACCAGTGGTCTACGCTTTCCGTGCTGGAGTGGCAGTGCCCGATACTGCGCCAGGAAATACGCATCACGTGCCCGCGAGAGCGTCCGCTGAAGAAGGTCGCCGTGCGCCACGGGCTCGGCAACGTCGAATACAGCGAGAAGGAGCTTCCCGACGGACGCTTGCAGATGGTTTGGGTGTCGAAGGACTCCGCGCAGATGTTCGAGGAGCCGGACATGCCGCCGACCTACACGCAAGTGCAGAACCTGCGCGTCTCCACCGCCGAAAACTGGGAGGAGATTTCGCGCTGGTACTGGGACATTTCGGTGCCGCACCTGGAGAAGACGAACGCGGCCATCACGAACAAGGTGATGGAGATTGGTGCCGACGTGGAGGCGCGCGGCGGCGACCGCATGGCCCTCCTGCGCGCAATATACAAGTGGGTCGCGCAGGAAGTGCGCTACATGGGGCTCACGATGGAAGATGCCTCGCCCGGCTACTCGCCGCACGACGTCGATATTACCTTCGACAACCGCTACGGCGTCTGCCGCGACAAGGCGGCCTTGCTTGTCGTCATGTTGCGCATCGCCGGCTTCGAGGCGTATCCGGTCTTGATTCACGCCGGCGCGAAGATGGACCCTGAAATCCCCTCGCCCTATTTCAACCACGCCGTCGCGAGCGTCGTCGCTCCGGAAGGCTCGCCCGAGAAATACATCCTCCTCGACCCGACCGACGAATCCAGCCGCGACCTGATGCCGGCGTACTTGAGCGACCGCTCGTATCTCGTGGCTCGTCCCGACGGCGAGACGCTCCGCACCTCGCCCGTTCCCGGCGCGCGCGAGAACGCAGTCTCCATCGAGAGCGAGGCGACGCTCGCCCGCGACGGCTCGATGGTGCTCGAGAGCAAGATGGCGTTCGGCGGGATAAACGACAACGTGTACCGCCAGACGATGCTGCGCCGCAAGAAAGAGGCGCAGCGCAAGCTCTTCGAGCGCATCGTCGCCATGATTGCGCCCGGCGCCGAGATACTCGATTTCGAAGTCGCGCCCGAGAACCTGCAGGACACCTCCAAGCCGCTGGAAGTGCGCCTCTCCGCGCGCCTGCCGGAGGCTGTCGTGGACGGCACAACGTGCATCGAGCTGATGCCGCCGCTCCTCTCGCGCGCCATCGGCACGGCCAACTGGATTCTCGACGGCAAGACGTCGCTCGAGAGCCGCAAATATCCCCTCGTGATAGACTCGACCGCGATGGTCGAGGAGCGCCTGAAAGTGAAGCTGGGCGACGCGGTAGGTCGCGTGGTGTCGCTGCCGGGCGACTACGACCTGAAGGGCGACTACGAATACTACCGCCACGCGAGCGTGTCCGAAGACGGCGAAGTGCTGACGATAGAGCGTCGCGCCGCCGTAAATGCCGTCGAGATGTCGCCGGAGGCGTACCGGCAGGTTCGCGAACGCATGAAAGAAGCGGAAGCGGCCGAGCGCGAACGCCCGATGTTCGCCCGCCGCCGCCTCTCCGGCGCCAACGTCCGCACGCTCTCCAGCCGCGAGGACGTCTGGACTTCCTCCGCGTTCGACTGGGTCGTGACGAACACCGTCTCGCGCCAGATTCTGACGTACGACGGCAAGAAGAAGTATTCCGAGCTCACGTTCCAGTACAATCCGACGTGGAAGGACGTGGAGATAGTGTCGGCGGTGGTGTCGAACCGCGACGGCAAGGTGACGGCGCTGAGCGAGCGCGAGATGAACGAATTCGACTGCGCGTGGGCGGCTTCGGCGCCACGCTACCCGGCGACGCGCGAACTCGTCGTCAACCTCCCCGGCGTCGAAGTCGGCAGCGTCATCACCTACCAGGTGGCGACTACCGTGACTAACGCGCCCGCCGCGTTCTACGGCTCGTGGGCGTTCGATTCCACCGAACCCGCCGATGAGATAGTCGTGAGCCTCAACGGCGAAGAACGCCGCCGCGAATACGCGCCAGTCATCCCGACCGAACCCATGACCGCCGAGCCGGAACTCTGGCGCGACAGGTGGACCGTCTCGTCCAACGATTTCAAGGTGGCGGCGAAGGCGCTGCGCGAGGCGGCGGACGTGGAAGCCTACAGTCGCAAAGACGCCCCGTGGGGCGCGGACGTGAAGTCGATACGCGACTGGATGGCGAAGAACGTGCGCGTCGCGGGCCCGTCGCTCTACGAAGTGCCGCTCGCGGCGCAGCGGACGGACGTCGAGACGGTGCTCGCCGAGCGCTACGCCTCGCGGCTCGACTACATCCGCACGCTCTGCTCGCTTCTGCGCGGAGCCGGATACTGCGCCGACATAGTTTTCGCGTCCACCGATGCCGCGACGCCGGAAGAGCTGCGCAAGCGCGACATGGGCGAGATGCCGAACGTGCGGGCGTTCGCGTTGCCGCTCTGCCGCGTGCGCGAGCGCGTCGGCGGCTTCTTCTGGTTCTTCGGCAAGACGCGCACCACGTATCTCGGCACGGAAAACGAATACGCCCCGCTCGGCGCGACAGGCTACGCGCATTCGCATTTCCTCGATCCGCGCGACGCCTCGTTCGGCGTAGTCGAGCCTTCCTCGCCGGAGTTCGAGTCGCGCTTCGCGATACGCACCACGATGACGATACGCGACGACGGCGCGGCGGACTTTGACGTGAGCGAAGAACACTACGGGCCGGAAGTCGCCGCGTTCCGCAAGAGGTACGAGGAGATGCTGCCGGAAGACCGCCAGCGCCACTACCAGGAGCGCCTGGGCAAGATTTCGCAGGCCGCCACGGCGACGCGCGAGCTCGCCACCGACACGCAAGGCTACCCGGCGAAGCTCTCCTTCAGCGCGTACGCGCCGGACTGGGCGACGTTCTCCGGCGACCTCGTCACGGTGGCGGTGCCGGAATTCTACCAGCAGCTCTTCCCGCTCTCCGGCTCGCGCCGCGAAAACCCGATTGGCGTCGAGGCCGCCGACCGCGACGAAACAGTGGTCGAAGTCGTGTTCCCGAAGGGCTACGACATGGTCGAGCACCTGCCTTCCGGATACGAGTTCCACGATCCTGCGACACTCGCGCCCTGGTTCCGCTACACGGTCGAGACCGGCAAGACGGAGGACGGGCGGCTGAAAGTGACGCTCACGCGCACTCGTGCCAAACGCGAATACGCCTTCCTCGCGGCCGACTACGCGGCGCTCCTGCGCGACTGGTCGCGCATCGGCTCCTCGCGCGCCAACCGCGCCATAATCGTCAGGCGCACCGGCGGCGAGGCGAAGTAAAATGACAGTAACCATGAACTTCGTCCTCATAGCGGCTGCTCTGCTGACGTTCTCGGAAGGGGGCGTCGACCTCTCCATCGAGAGCGACACGCCGCGCATCGATCCCGGGCGCAGCGTGTTCCTTGATTTGCGCCTGACGACGCCACCTGGCGCCGCTGTCGCCCCGCCCGATTTGCGCTCGCGCGTCCGCGGCTTCTCGCTCGCCGAAGACGACCCGGAGGCCCCCGAAACGCTCAAGGACGGCTCGCTCGTGCAGGTCGTGCACTGGCGGCTCGTACCGGAGCCTTGCGCGAAAGAATACAAGATTGCGCCGTTCGTCGTAGGCGACAAGGTGGCGGGTCCCGTGTATTTCGAGGCGCCGCCGCCGCCGGAGACGGTCACAGGCCCGATGGAACTGGACCTGCGCAAGGATTTGCCGCCGATGAGCTGGCGGCTCTTCCGGCGCATCGTGGCGTGGCTCGCCGCCGCATTGGCCGCCGCCGCCGCCGCGTTCTTCGCGCTCAGGTACCTGGCGCGGCGCGTCAAGGAGCATCGCATGAGCCCGGTCGAGCGCGCCTGGGTCGAACTCGACCGCCTCTTGAAGAAAGGTCTGCCGGGGCGCGGGCGATACAAGGATTTCTACGTCGAGCTCACGCAGCTCGTGCGCCGCTACGTCCAGCGCCAGCACGGCGTGAAGGCCCCGCATCTGACGACTGAGGAATTCTTTGAGGTGGCGCGCGCCTCCGGCTCTTTTCCGCATGACGCGATGGAGGAACTCTTCGACTTCCTGCGAAAGGCCGACATGGTGAAGTTCGCCGGCGTCGAAGCTACCCCGGAGACGGCGGACGAAGCGACGGCGAGCGCGCGCGCATATATCGAGAAGGACGACGCCGAAGTCCGCCGCCGCGACAAGAAGCAAGAAGGAGGTCCCAAGCAATGAGTCTCGCAAATCCCTGGATGCTAGCGCTGCTGTTGCCGCTGGCGTTCGCGGCCTGGCGGCTTCTGCGGCGTTCGCGCCGCGGCGGCATACGCTTCTCCGCGCTCTCGCGCATCCCGGCGCGTTCGTCGGGCTGGCGCGCCGTCGTCGCCGCTCTCGCGCCGTACGTCCTGCTCGCCGGGCTCGCGCTGCTGGTCGTCGCCGCCGCGCGCCCGCGCACCCCGCTCGCACACGAGACGCGCAGCGTCGACGCCATCGCCATCGTAATGACCGTCGACGTCTCCGGCTCGATGGACGCGCTCGACCTCACTCCGCAGGGCGAAAAGTTCTCGCGCGACACGACCCGCCTCGCCGTCGTCAAGAAACTCTTCGCCAACTTCGTCGAGAAGCGCCCCGACGATTTGATAGGGCTTGTCACTTTCGGCGGCTACGCGGCGACGCGTTCGCCGCTGACCGCCGACCACGCCGCGCTCTTGAACGTAATCAAGGGCGTGGAGATTCCGGCAACTGCCTTCGACGCGCAGGGCCGCCCGATTTCGCGCGAGGAGCAGATGACCGCGATTGGCGACGGCCTCGCCACCGCCATCGCACGCCTGAAGGACGCCAAGCCCAAGTCCAGGATAGTCATCCTGCTCTCCGACGGCGAATCGAATACGGGAGCCGTCGAGCCCGCTGAAGCCGCCGCCGCCGCCAAGGAACTCGGCATCAAGGTGTACGCGATTGGAGTCGGCACGCGCTCGCGCCGCACGCCGATTTTCGGCCGCGACATATTCGGCCGCCAGGTCGTCACCTACGCCGACATGACCTTCGACGAAAAGCAGCTGCGCTCCATCGCCGAGACTACGGGCGGCGTCTATTTCAGCGTAGGCGACCAGCGCGCCCTCGAAAAGGCCCTCGAGGAAATCGACACCCTCGAGACGACGACGCTCGAGGCCGACTCCTGGAACCGCTGGGCCGAGCATTTCCCGCCGTTCCTCGTCGCCGGCGCCCTGCTCGTCTTCGCCGCCGTCTCGCTTTCCATGGCTGCGGCAAGGAGGGTCGCATGAGCGCCACCAAGACAGTCGCCGAAATAGTTTCGTGGATAGACCGCGCGCTCGACGTGAAGTCGTTCGACGACGTGTCGAACAACGGCCTCCAGATAGCGCGTACGGGCGGGGAAGTCTCGCGCGTGGCGTTCGCGGTGGACGGCTCTCTCGCGAGCGTTCGCGGGGCCGCGGCGGCTGGAGCGCAGCTCCTCGTCGTCCACCACGGCATTTCATGGGGCGGCGGAATAAAGCGTCTCATCGCCGGCGAGTATGCCGTCGTGAAGGCGGCGATGGATGCCGACCTCGCCCTCGCCGCCTACCATTTGCCGCTCGACGCGAACAAGGCCGTCGGCAACAACTGGGAAATCGCCCGCTTCCTGGGGCTGACCGGCGTGAAGAGCGCGTTTTCGTACCACGGCAACGTAATCGGCGTCACCGGGCGCAACAAGGCCGAGCGCAAGGTGGAGCTCGGGCGTGAGCGCTTCACGCTTCCGGCGGGGAAGATAGGCGTCTGTTCCGGCGGCGCGGGCGAGTTCGCGACCGCCGCCGCGTTCCTCGGCTGCCGGCTCTACATCACCGGCGAGGCTTCGTGGGGCGACGTGATTGCCGCAGAGAACGTCGGCATGCCGCTCGTGCAGTGCGGACACTACGAGACGGAGACTTTCGGCGTAAACGCGCTCGAGCGCCTGATGAAGGAGGAACTTGGCGTCGAGACGGTATTCATCGCGCACGGATACGTTGACGTGGATTGAACAGGTAGAAGGAGGCGAGGCATGAAAATCGAACGCATAGCGATACTCGACTACGGCAGCCAGTACACGCAGCTCATAGCGCGGCGGATACGCGAAGAGAAGGTGTACAGCGAAATCGTGCGCTACGACACGAGCGCGGCGGCGCTGCGCGAGATGGGCGTCAAGGGTGTGATACTCTCCGGCGGCCCGTCTTCCGTGTTCGAGCCCGGAGCGCCGCAAATCGACCCGGAGATATTCTCTCTCGGCGTGCCGGTCCTGGGCATTTGCTACGGGATGCAGCTCATGTCGCAGACGCTCGGCGGCGAGGTAGTCCCCGGCGAAAGCCGCGAATACGGCAAGTGCGAGCTTTCGGTCGGCGCCGCTCCGGTATCGCCGCTCTTCGCCGGCGTGCCCGCCTCCAGCATCGTCTGGATGAGCCACGGCGACCGCGTCTCGCGCCTGCCGGACGGCTTCGAGACGGTGGCGACAAGCGCGAACTGCCCGTTCGCCGGCGTCCAGAACCTCCCGCGACGCCTCTTCGCCATACAATTCCATCCGGAGGTCGTGCACAGCCAGTACGGCGCGGCCATATTGCGCAACTTCCTCTTCGGCGTCTGCAACTGCCGCGGCGACTGGCGCCTCGAGGACTGGATAGGCGAGGCGGTCGAGAAGGCGCGCGCGCAAATCGGCGGCGATGAAGTCGTGCTGGGGCTCTCCGGCGGAGTCGACTCTTCCGTCGTCGCCGTCCTTCTCCACCGCGCCATCGGCACGCGCCTCCATTGCATTTTCGTGGACAACGGCCTTCTGCGCCACAACGAGGCAGAGGAAGTGGAGAGGATGTTCCGCGACAAGCTCGGGCTTGATTTGCACGTGGCGCGCGCGGCGGAGCGTTTCTACGCGGCGCTCGCGGGCGTCGAGGAGCCGGAGGCCAAGCGAAAAATCATCGGGCGCGAGTTCATCAACGTGTTCGCGGAGGAGGCGCGCCGCTTCAAGCACTGCCGCTTCCTCGCGCAGGGCACCATCTATCCAGACGTCATCGAGAGTTCCGCCGCCGTCAAGGGCCCGAGCCAGACCATCAAGAGCCACCACAACGTCGGCGGCCTACCGCCGGACCTGAAGTTCGAGCTCGTCGAGCCGCTGCGCGACCTATTCAAGGACGAAGTGCGCGCCGTCGGAAGGGTGCTGGGCATGGACTCCGCGCTCCTCGACCGCCAGCCGTTCCCAGGCCCGGGACTCGGCGTCAGAATCCTCGGCGAAGTCACCCCGGAGAAAGTCCGCCTGCTCCAGCAGGCCGACTTGCGCGTCCAGGAGGAGGTTCGCAAGCTGCCGGACTACAAGACTATCTGGCAGACGTTCGCCGTCTTGCTGCCCGTGCGCTCCGTCGGCGTCATGGGCGACCAGAGAACGTACGAGTACACGTGCGCCATAAGGTCGGTGAATTCCATCGACGCCATGACGGCGGACTGGACGCGCCTCCCGTACGAGACGCTGGAAGCGATGTCCAGCCGCATAATCAACGAAGTGCGCGGCATAAACCGCGTCGTCTACGATATTTCTTCGAAGCCGCCGGCCACGATAGAGTGGGAATGAGGCGGAAGGAAAGCAAAAGGGGGGCGGCGCGATGAAAGTGCTTGTGCTGAACGGACCGAACCTGAACATGCTCGGCATACGCGAACCGGGGCTCTACGGGAAGGGGACTTACGCCGACCTGGAGGCGCACGTCGCGGCGGACGCCCGCCGTCTCGGCCTCCACGTCGAAATGCGCCAGACCAATCACGAGGGCGTCCTGGTGGACTGGATACAGCAGGCGCTCGGCGCGTTCGACGCGATTGTCCTCAACGCCGCCGCCTACACCCACACTTCCGTGGCCGTCCTCGACGCGCTCAAGGCCGTCGCGCTGCCGACCGTCGAAGTGCACCTCACCGAGCCGAAGGAGCGCGAGGAGTTCCGGCGCGTCTCGTTCGTCGGCATGGTCGCCAGGCGCACATTCTCCGGCCTCGGCTTCGGCTCCTACACCGCCGCGCTCGAATACCTCGCCGGCGATGCCTCCATGTGAGCGGCGGCCGGCCTTGCCCGGATGCAGCGGCGGCTCATGCCTGCGGAACGGCGTTGTCTATCTTCTTCGCGACTCTGGCCGGGACGCCGAACGCAAGCGAATCGTCCGGTATGTCGTGCGTCACTACCGCACCCGCGCCGATGACGACGTTATTGCCGATTGTCACGCCGGGACACACCGTGACGTTGCCGCCAATCCACACGTTGTCGCCCACCGTAATCGGGTAGGCGTATTCCAGCCCCTTGTTGCGGCGTTCGACGTCGAGCGGATGCCCTGCCGTGTAGAAGCTGCAGTTCGGCGCGATGAACACGTTGTCGCCGAACTTCACCTTCGCGCCGTCGAGGATGACCGTGTTGTGGTTGGCGAAGAAGTTGGCGCCGATTTCGATGTTGCACCCGTAGTCGCACCAGAATGTCGGCAGGATGGTGAAATCGTCGCCGTGCGTCTTCCCCAGCAATTTTTTGAGAATCTCGCGCTGGCGCCCGATGTCGGACGGCAGCGTGCTGTTGAACTGGTGGCACAAGTCCTTCGCCATCGCCCGTTCCCTTGCCAGTCCTGGGTCGTTGTTGGCGTCGTAAATCATTCCGGCGAGCATCTTATCTCTTTCTGTCATGCATTGCCTTTCGTTTGGTGAGGTACGTAGCCGTATCGCGGTAAAGCTGAATCGCGGCGTTCGCGGATTTGGCGCCGCCTGCGCGCGGCAAGCGTATTATACCAAATCGCGCCCGCTCCGGCGTAGACGGCGCGACTTCATTCGTTTTGCCAATCGAGCGGCGAATCCGCCGGTCGCGCCGCTGAAGCGCGTCTGGGGCGGATTTGGTATAATAGCGCGTGATGGCGCGCGTGGCGCGGCGACGGCGCCGCGCCACGCGCGCCGTGAAACCAAGCATCGAAAGGAGTTTTCGTCCGCGATATGACTGACACGGCAGCCAATGCAACGGTAGTGACGGCAGGCGATGCGAATTTCGCCTGGGGCACTCTGCTCCTCGTGGCAAGCATGAGGATGAACGGGATGCACCAACCAGTCGTCGTCGGCGCGATGGGCTGGCCAGACGCCATGAAACGCCGCGTGGAAGCCCTCGGCGGCGTCACGGTCAAGGAACTCGCGCAATCGCGGCAGTGCGTGACGTGCCAGAAGCCGCTTCTCATGCTTTGCGACGAAGTCAAGACCGATTGGGTCTGCTGGGCGGATTCCGACGGCGCGTTCGTCGGCGACTGCAGCGAGTGGCTCGCCGGCGGCAATCCAGACGAAATCGCCGTGAGGAAGTACGACCCGGCGCCGCCGGACTTCTCCACCGCGAACCTCGCCATCTGGAAGCGCGACGTCGAGCGCTTTTGCGGCGCCGCGCTCCAGGAAAGCCGCTACCGGACGCGCGTCAATGCTCCTTTCATCGTAATCAACGCCAAGAAATGGCGCCGCTTCCTGGAATCGTGGAACAGCCAGATTGCCTCCGTGCTGCCGCCGGACGTCGAGATAATCATGCAGCGCGGCTCGCCTTACTTCCAGACCGACGAAAGCGTCCTCGGCAGCCTGCTCTGTTTCCTGCCGGACGCCCCGCTCGTCTCAGCCGACTACAAGGCCAACGGCAGCGCAGACCCCGGCCGCTACTACGCCCACTTCGCCTACAACCCGAAACCCTGGCAGATGTGGAACGCGCATTCGCTCAAATGGCGCGCAGTGGTATTCTCCGTAGTGGATTGGCTTCTCTGCAACGGCTGCGTCCGAGCGCGCGATTTGCCGTTCGCTCTCCGCAAGAGCTGGTGGCCGTTTTGGCGTCTGCTCGCGCCCGCCGCTCCATGGGTCTGGCGCGCCGTCAAACTCAAGCGCCGACTCTTCGCGTGACAACCATCTTCCGCCGCAAATCCACGCGG